>NZ_KV789077.1:0-68908 GCF_001807465.1 Actinomyces sp. HMSC08A09
GGGTCCGATGCTCAAAGCATCGGACCCGCCCTTCATGTCTGCACCGGACCAGGCTGGTTCCCGGCCAGGACCCGCCTGGCCGGAGCGCTCAGTTGTCTTCCTCCTCATCGGTGGCCTGGTCCTCGTCGGCAGCCTGCTGGTTGCCGTCCTGGTCCGCGTTGTTGGCAGCGTCCTTCGCCTCAGCGGCGGGCTTGGCCTTCTTGCCCTTCTCCTTGTTGTTCTGCGCCGTCTTGGGGACCGTGAGGCTCGGGATCTGGGCGGTGATGGTGTTGCCGCTGGGGTCGGAGACCACCAGGCGGTAGGTGTGATCGCCGGGCGAGCAGGTGGTGTCCTCCAGGCTGTGGCTCTTGAGGGCCCAGCGGGTGTCGCTGATCTTCTCGGTGGCCACCGGCGTGGTCTCGTCATCCCGGTAGAGGCTGTAGGTCAGGGTCGGGTCGTCGCGGTCCCAGGTGGCGTTGAACCCCACCCTCACTGAGCTCGAGGTCGTCACCTCCGCCTTGGCCGCCAGGGTCTCGGCCTTGCCCTCGGGGGGCAGCGTGGGCTGGCCCGCGCGCTTGGGGTAGCGCACGATCCCCTGCTGGACCTTGCCGTCGGCCTCGATGAACTCGCCCACCATGAGGATGTAGGAGTCGGTGACGTCGACCTTGAAGGCGGCCTGGGACGTCTTCGTGAACTTCCCCGCCTCCAGGTCCGGGTACCAGCCGATGATCGTGGGGCTCTTGAGACCCGAGGTCGACCAGTCCTGGTACCCGTCGACCACCCCCTGGTGGCGGATGGTGATATCGGGGCTGTTAGTGAAGGCCATGGCCCGCACGTACAGGGGGTGCTGACCGTCCTTGCGCACCTCGGGCATGTTGGGGAACCCGTAGATGGTCTCACAGGAGTGGGCGTGCCCCACCGTGTAGACGGTGTCCTTGGTGGGGGCGATCCCGTAGGTGTCACCGTGGCAGGGCTCGAGCCAGACGAGGTTGCCGTTCCAGTCGGCCTTGAAGCTCCCTTCGAGGTTGGCCTCGTCGAGGCGCCCGACGGCGGAGTAGGCAGTGCCGTAGAAACCGTCCTCGTCGACGGCGATGTCGAAGATGGCGGCCTTCTCACCGGCTGTGCGCACGGTGTCGTTGACCGGCATGGGCAGCACCTCACCGGTGGAGGCGCTCAGAAGCGCCATCCCGTATCCGGGCTTGCTCGAGCCGTTGACCGTGGAGAAGGAGCCACCGATGACGACCTTGGAATGGTCCGGGGAGACCTCGATCGCGTAGACCTGGGCGTTGGGGCCCTCGGCGGAGGCGGTCCAGTCCAGGAGCTCACCGGTGGAGGCCTTGAGGGCGGCCAGGCGGGTCCGCTGCTGGTTGTTCACCTTGGTGAAGTAGCCCCCGACGTAGAGGGTGTCGCCGGCCACCGCGATGTCCTTGACGGTGGTGCTGAACACGGGCTTGAAGGAGGAGATGAGGGTGCCGTGCCCGTGGGAGATGTCGAAGGCGGCCAGACGGCTGTGCCACTCGTTGTTGACCTTGTCGAACTCCCCGGCGACATAAAGGGTCTTGCCGTCCTGCGAGACCGCCAGGCTTCGTCCCGCGCCGTTGAGGGTGGGGGCGAAGTCCTCGATGAGCTTCCCGGTGTTGAGGTCGTAGGCCAGGATGTTGGAGCGCGGGACCTCTTGCTGTCCGGCACGGGCTCCGGCCGGGCGGGCATTGTTGAAGTTGCCGACGACGTAGACCACGTCGCCGACGACGAGCTGCCCCCAGGCGACGCCGTCGATCTGCACCGTGGGCAGGGGCGCGGCCGTGTAGGTGGGCTCCCGGGAGGACTGGCCGGAGGGGTCAGTACCAGCGGCAGCGGCGGCCTCGTTGTCACCGACGTCGCCGGAGCCGTCGCCCGGGTCGTCTCCGTCGGCATCGGCCTCGGTCTCCTGAGCCGAGGCCACCGGGGCGGCGGGGGTCAGGACAACCATCGAGGCGAGCAGGAGCGGCAGGAGGGAGACGATGATGGCAAGACGGGGGATGGTGGAGAGACGACGCACAGGAACCTCCGGTACATATGGCGAGCAACGCGCAAGCGGATCACAGATCATCGCTGGTACCGGGACGGATGAGGCCCACATGAGTCACCGGATGAATGTCTGCGATAACGATTAATGTAACTGGTAGCGCTTGTTAGTTCGGGGAGCGCATCCGACCATACGGAACACGAAGAGGCAACGAAAGGAACACAATTCGATGACGGCGCCACGCTACGTGACCGCAAGGTCGGTTTGCAACGAAATCGTTACCTGAAGGTTACTGCACGCTTCGAGCGCGACTCGCCGTCATGGGGAGCCCGCCCCATGAAAAACGCCCTCGCCGGGCCCGGTGAGGGGCTCGGCGAGGGCGGGAGCGCGGCGGCCGGAGCCGGCGCGCGGTGGCTCATGGGGGTCCTGCGAGGAGCGGACCCGACTGTCTCAGTCGCCGGCGACGCCGACGGTGTCGAAGAGCTCCGCCACTGAGCCGTCGTCGAACACGGCCTTGATGGCGCGCGCCAGCAGCGGCGCGATCGGCAGGACCGTCAGCTGCTCGAAGCGCTTGCCGGCGGGGATCGGCAGGGTGTCGGTGACGATGACCTCGCGGGCCCCGCAGGTGGAGAGCCGGTCCACGGCCGGCCCGGAGAGCACCCCGTGGGTCGCGGCGACGATGACGTCCTTGGCCCCGGAGTCCAGGAGCACCTGGACGGCCTTGGCGATGGTGCCGCCGGTGTCGATCATGTCATCGACCAGGACGCAGGAGCGTCCCTCGACGTCGCCGACGACGCGGTTGGCCACCGACTCGTTGGGGCGGGTGACGTCGCGGGTCTTGTGGACGAAGGCCAGCGGGGTGCCGCCGAGCTGGTTGGCCCAGCGCTCGGCCACTCGGATGCGGCCGGCGTCGGGGGAGACGACGGCGGCGTTGGCCGGGTCGACGCGGGTGCGCACATAGTCCACGAGCACCGGCTGGGCCCACAGGTGGTCCCAGGGGCCGTCGAAGAAGCCCTGCTCCTGGGAGGTGTGCAGGTCCACGCTCATGAGGCGGTCGGCGCCGGCGGTCTTGTAGAGGTCGGCCACGAGGCGGGCACTGATGGGCTCGCGCCCCAGGTGCTTCTTGTCCTGACGGGCGTAGGGGAAGAAGGGGGCGACCACGGTGATGCGCTTGGCGGAGGCGCGCTTGAGGGCGTCAACCATGATGAGCTGCTCCATGAGCCAGTCGTTGACGCGGTCGCCGTGGGACTGGACGACGAACACGTCGCAGCCGCGCACCGACTCGTTGAAGCGGACGTAGGTCTCCCCGTTGGCGAAGTCGTAGGCCGTGGAGGACAGCACCTCGGTGCCGAGCTCGCTGGCCACGTCCCGGGCGAGCTCGGGATGGGCGCGTCCGGAGACGACGACCAGCCGTTTCTCACCCTTGGTAATGATGCCCGTCATGACGTGGTTCCCTTCTCACGGCCGGTGCGGCCCTCGATGTGACTGTTGGAGACGGAGGTGAAGGTCAGTGATCGCCCCGGCCGGCACGCCCCGGACGGCTGGACCGGTCGGGGCCGACGCTGCGCTGCGCTCATACGTCAGGCCTGGGCGGCGTCGGCGTCGAGCTGGCTGAAGGGGGCCACGACGCAGCCGGCCGGGATGACGGCGTCGGTGAGGATCGCGTAGGCGCCCACGCGGGCGCCCTGGCCGATCCGGGTGGTTCCGCGCACGAGGACGCCCTGCTCGAGGGTGACGTCCTGGGCGAGCTCGGCGGTGACGTCCACCCAGGTGGAGGCCGGGTCGACGACGCCGACGCCCTGGGCCATCCAGCCGGCCAGGACGCGGCGGTTGAGCTCGGCGCCGAGCTCGGCGAGCTGGGCGCGGTCGTTGCAGCCCTCGACGAGCCAGTGGTCGGTGGCGACCAGCGCGCTGGTGGACCGGCCGGCCCGGTGGGCATGGGCGACGACGTCGGTGAGGTAGACCTCGCCCTGGTCGTTGTCCGTGCCCAGGGTCGCCAGGGCGGTGCGCAGGTGGGCGGCGTCGAAGACGTAGACGCCGGCGTTGATCTCGCGGATGGCGCGCTGGGCCTCGCTGGCGTCGCGCTGCTCGACGACGGCCGAGACGGTGCCGTCGGCCTCGCGCACGACTCGCCCGTAGCCGGTGGGGTCCTCGAGCTCGGTGGTCAGCAGGGTGACGGCATCCCCGCGCTCATGGTGCTGAGCCAGGAGCTCCTTCAGGGTGGCGGTGTCCAGCAGCGGGACGTCCCCGCTGGTGACGACGACGGGCCCATCCAGGTCCTCGGGCAGGGCGGCCAGCCCGCAGGCGACGGCCCGCCCGGTACCGGGTACCTCGTCCTGGTCGGCCGGAACGGCGTCGGGGGCGACCTCGGCGAGGTGGGCGATGACGGCGTCGCGCTCGTGGCACACAACGACGACGAGGTGCTGGGGCTCGAGCCCCCTGGCTGCGGTGACGGCGTGGTCCACCAGGCTGCGACCGCCGATCCGGTGCAGGACCTTGGGAGTGACCGATCGCATACGAGTTCCCTTGCCTGCGGCCATGACGATGACGGCGGCGGGTGCGGTTGACGTCACGTGTCCTCTTCTCACAGGTTCGCGCCCGGGCTCCCGACGTCTCCGGCCGCGACCGGGCGGAGGCCGGGGACGGACTCCAACGGTTTCTGAAATCAGGTACGGATGGACGGTTGGCGCGTATCCCACCGGCGACCGGGTGACCGCCGTCGGGCGTGAGAGCGAGGGAACCCCAACGCCGCTCATGCTACGCCGCTCCGCCCCCAGGATTCGAACCCGGGCCTCAAGGCTCCAAAGGCCTGCGTGCTGCCGCTACACCAGGGCGGAAGGACACATCCCGACCCGGGCCCGACGGCGAGGGGCGAGACGCCGAGACAGTCTCTCATGTCCCGGTCGCACTCGGCACCTTCGCGGCCGCTCAGCGCGCCCCGGTCGCGCCCGGTTGCGTCCCGGTCGCCTCCAGGACCGGACCTGGCACCGAGCCTCCCACCTGCGCGGGGCGTATGCCACACTCCTCGGACTTCGCAGTCGGCTGGGAGGACAGGGCAGGATGGGGGCATGTCCAGTTCCCCCTCCGCTCCCCCTCCCTCCTCCGGCAAGCCGGCAGCGGTGCGACTCATCGAGCTCGACGGGCTGCGCGGGCTGGCCGCCGTCGTCGTGCTCATCCACCACGCCCTGGAGACCGTCCCCGCGCTGGCGGAGGTCGGGGCGCGGCCCGGCACCGTCCCCACCGGAACCTTCAACCGGATCCTCACCCAGAGTCCCCTCCACCTGCTGTGGGCGGGCCATGAGGCCGTCCTCATCTTCTTCGTCCTGTCCGGTGTGGCCCTGACCTACCCGGCGGCCCGCCGCCACGCCCAGGGGCGGCGCTTCGACTGGGTCGACTACGCCCCGAGGCGCTTCGTGCGCCTGTGGCTGCCGGCGGCGGCCTCCACCACCTTCGCGGTCATCGCGATGCTGCTCGTGCCGCGCTCGGAGGATCCGGCGCTGGGGCACTGGATGACCGTCACTCACCCCGTGGGGCTCGGGGCGCGCCAGATGCTCATGGAGTACCTGCTCATCCCCAAGCACGCCTACCGCAATACCGTCCTGTGGTCGTTGCACGCCGAGGCGATCTTCTCCTTCGTGCTGCCCCTGATGATCCTCGGGGTGGCCCTGTGCGCCCGCTGGCGGATCTCCTGGCTGCCGGTGGTGGCGGCCCTGGCGGTGCCCGTCATCACCGCCAGCCCCGGCTCGGGCAGCTACCTGCCGGTCTTCACCGTCGGCGCGGTCATGGGCTGGGCCTGGGGGCACAACCCCGCCCCGGTGCCGCAGCGCCCCCAGCCCTGGGCGACGGCGCAGGCCCTGGTGTGCCTGCTGCTCATCACCCTGGCCTGGTGGCCGGGGATGGAGAGCCATACGGCCCAGCGCCTGGCCAACGCGGTCACCCTGGCGGCGGCCGCCTACCTGGTCCACCTCGTGGTGCGGGCCGGGGCGCTGCGCGGCCTGCTGCGCTCGCGCACCGTGCAGTACCTGGGGCTCATGTCCTTCTCCCTGTACCTGGTGCACGAGCCGGTCGTGGTCTCGCTGCGGCTGCTGACGCACTCGATCTCGCCGTGGTGGGTGCTCATCCTGGCGCCGTTGGCCTCGGCGCCGCTGACCTGGTTGTTCCAGCGCTACATCGAGGCCCCCAGCCACCGGCTGGCCCGCCGCACCGGGGCCCTGGCCTCGGCGCGCTTCGCCCAGTGGTCCGAGCGCCGTCGCCCCACCCGGCCGGCGGACCACAGCAAGAGGGGCTAGGGCCATGGCGGCCAAGCGCACCCGCATGAGCGCCAGCGAGCGGCGCGAGCAGCTCATCGCCGTGGCCCGCGGGCTGTTCGCCGAGCGCGGCTTCGACGCCACGAGTGTGGAGGAGGTGGCGGCCCGCGCCCAGGTGTCCAAACCGGTGGTCTACGAGCACTTCGGCGGCAAGGAGGGCCTGTACGCCGTCGTCGTCGACCGGGAGATCACCACGATCTCGGCCGCAATCTCCTCGGCGATCGCGGACCCGGCCGCGGATGCCGCAACGACGCCGGAGGCCGGGCGGCGCGCAACGGAAGGGCCTGACGCCTCCGGCTCGGCCTCACGGATCGCCGAGCGGGCCGCCCTGGCCCTGCTGACCTATATCGAGGACTCCCCCGACGGTTTCCGCATCCTCTCGGCCGGCTCGGACCGCGCCGCCGGCACCTACTCCACACTGCTGGCCGACGTCGCCATCGAGGTCTCCGGGATCCTCGCCTCGCAGTTCGCCGCCCACGACCTCGACCCGCGCACGGCCCCGTTGTACGCCCAGATGCTGGTGGGTATCGTGGCCATGCCGGCTCAGTGGTGGTTGGAGAACCGCTCGATGAGCAAGGAGGAGGTGGCCGCCCACATGGTCAACCTCGCGTGGAACGGCCTGCGCGGCATGAAGGCCGAGCCCACCCTCCACTCCGGGCCCGCAGACAACTCACACGGCTCCGAGGACGCCTTGGGGCAGGGAACCGACTCGCGCACCGAGAGCGCCGTCCACCGCCACAGCGCCACCGAGTCCCCCGACGCCCCCTGAGCGCTGCCGAGGAGTCACTCGCCCCCGCATCGTCGTTGGTCCCACTGCGCCTGGCGGCGGCTCGTCGCATTGGTCACTACCCGACCGGTCGATCACCCTGCGAGTGCCAGCAATCCTCAAACCCCAACGACCCAACGAGTTCTGAGAAGTGCCCGGGAAGGAGGTGAGTCACTTCCCGCGCCCGGCTCTCGCCCCAAACGGCGCGCTATTCTGTTGCTCCCGCAATCACCGAAACGGAACCCATGGACCCGGAAACCCTCATCATCGCGCTGCGCAAGAACGCAGTCCTGGTGGTCATGCACGTTGTGCTGGGCACCATCATCGGCACTGTCTTCGGCCTGTTGACGCCGGCGCAGTACACCTCCACCGCCAATGCGAATCTGGGTGTGGAGAACAGTGAGGCCAACCTCCCCAACACCTTCAACTACCTGACCTCCATCATGCCGACGCTGGTGGAGATCGGGACCTCGGAGAGCACCTTCGCGGAGGTCTCCAAGAACACGGGGATCAGTCAGGACGAGCTGCGCAAGTCCGTCTCGGTGACCAGCAAGACCGGCACCACCCTGGTGGAGATCCGAGCCACCAGCACGGATCCCGAGCGCGCCCACAGGATCGCCGAGGCCGAGTTGACCGCCTTGGACTCGGTGGCCCGCGACCTGTCCAGCTCGGGGCAGGCGGGAAACACTACCGCGACCCTCAAGGTGGTCGACTCCCCCACGACCCCCTCCGCCCCCTCGAGCCTGTCGGCCATGTCGACCGCGCTGATCGGGACCGCCATCGGGTTGGCAGCCGGCGCCATCATGGCGATCCTGCTGTACTTCCTGAGTCAGAAGAACCCGCAGGACAAGGTCGAGGACCCGCTGCTCATCATCGGGCGTCGTCGCTCTCGGGAAGACGCCTGACCGGCCGTGGCCCAGACATGGTCGCAGGGCACCTCCCACCAGGACTCGCGGACGCCGTCGGACGCCGATCCTGAATCGAGCCGCGAACCGGGGACGACATGGCGGCGGCTGGAGATGGCGATCGCCGTCGTCCTGCTGGTCTGCGTGGGTGTGCGCCGCGAGCTGGCGGCAGCCCTGAGCGTCGGGGACTGTGTCGCACTCGCCTCGGTCCCCATCACCTGGACGGCCGTGCGCAAGGCGCACCGCTTCTCGCTGCTGCTCGTGCTGTCCATCCTGGCGTCGGGCACGGCCTACATCATGTCCCTGCTGGCCGAGAGCAGCTTCGTCGTCGAGGCCTGGGCCCGCCGGGTCACCACCTTGAGCCTGCTGGCGGTGCCCTGTGCGGTGGCCGTCTTCGTGTGGGGGGCCCGCCGGCTGGGCGTGAGGCGCGCGGCCCTGGCGGTCGGTTTCGGCATGTTCCTGGACGCGCTGCCCCTGCTGCAGACCAGCTCCAACCCGTGGAAGTTCGGGATCGGTGCGGCGGTGACGATCATGGTCCTCAGCCTGGTGGCCGACCAGCGCCGGCTGGTGCAGATCGTGGCCCTGCTGGTGCTCAGCGGCGTCTTCCTCGTCTCCGACTCGCGCTCCACCCTGGCCTTCCTGGCCATCATCCTGGGCACGGTCATCTGGCAGGCCCTGGCGTCCTGGGCCCGATGGCACGTGCCCACTCCCCGGCGCCTGGCGATCTCCCAGATCCTCGTTCTGGCGGTCGTGGGGATCGTGGCGATGGTCGGGGTGGTCATGGCCTCGGAGTCCGGGACCCTGGGCGAGGACGCCCAGAACCGGACTATTGCCCAGTCCTCCAGCTCGGCGGGCCTGCTCCTGTCCGCCCGCCCCGAGCTGGGGGCCTCCTGGGCGCTGTTCCAGAACCGGCCCTGGGGGTACGGCGCCGGCGTCAAGCCCCGTTTCGAGGATCTATGGGTGGCCAAGCAAGGCATGGCCGCCCTGGGCTACGACCCGGAGAACGGTTACGTCGAGAACTTCATGTTCGGCGGCCGCATCGAGCTGCACTCGGGTCTCATGGACATGTGGGCGGCGGCCTCGATCCCGGGCGGCCTGTTGCTGCTGCTCATTGCAGGAATGGCGCTGGCGGCGATGATGCGCGACCTGGGGCGTCTCAAGGCCACGCCCTGGCTGTTCTTCGCGGCTCTGACCGTGGTGCAGAACGTGTTCGTGGGGCCCTGGACGGTGCTGCCCGCCTACCTGCCGATCGTGCTGGGGGCCGCCGTCTTGCAACCTCCCCTGCGCGAGGCCGCCCAGCTGGGCATCGACGACGAGCCGGCCGCCCCACCGCGGGATGAGCCCACTGACTCCGCTGTGGCGCCCGCCCAGCAGGCGTGATCCCGACCGCGAGCCCTCAGTGGTCGTACTCGCGGTGGACGCAGCCACCGTGGCGCACATGTATGCCGCGCACAGTGAACGACGAGGTAGTCGCCACCCCTTCACGGGAGATTCGCTAGTTCGCCTATCGACGCCCGGGATTGATCCCACATCCGCACGGCTTTATTGTTCCAAGGAGGACACCTCAAGGATGCCGATGCGTCGGTCCGGAACATGCCGGACCTACCAAATTCTATCGCTGTATGGATGGACGGGCAGTACCAGGTGTTTGAATACGCAAGGAATTAGTCTCATGAGCGCACGAACCTTAGTACGCGGGCCGATTGTGCGGCTCGCCGCAGTGTCTCTGGGGTCGAACATCGTCGACGGGATCCGAGTCGCTGCCTTCGCCGTGCTGACCACCGCATATGCCGACTCGGCGCTGGAGGTCGCACTAGTTGCCACGGTAGCAACGTTACCTAAGACGTTCCTCTCCATACCGATCGGCGTCATGCTCGATCGATGGAGCAAGTTGCGCACCCTGTACCTGGTCAACCTAGCCCGTGCACTCATTTTAGTGGGGCTCGCCGTGGCGCTCCACCTTGGCGCCGGGTCGATCCTGCTGCTTTGTGCGTTCGCCTTATTCTTCGGCATGTTAGAAGAATTATATGACGCAGCGTCAGTACTGGTCGTCCCCGATCTCACAGAACCTAACCAGTACCTGAAGTCGAATGCCACCATCCGATGGGTGCAAGAGCTTGGCAATGGTGCTATCGGGCCGTTTATTGGCGCTACATTGGTAGGATGGTCCGCGACAACGCCATTCACTTTGAGTGCAGGGGTATTGCTCATCATTGCGCTCGCACTACACTCCCTTCAGCGCTCGCACTTATTGATGCCCGACCAGTCGTCAGCCGAGGGACAACACGACGAGGGCAGGCAGGAGGACGCACAGGACGAGTGCGTAGCGGAAGTTAACAGCCAACCGAAGGCCGCAACTATTGAGACTCGCACGCGCACTTTCATGAAGGAACTGTGGGACGGTCTTGTTGTGACTTGGCAAAATCCGTTCGCTCGCAACATTGTGGCGGTTTTCGGGATCTGGAACCTCTTCGGTTGGATGCCGGAGTCTATTCTCGTTGTTTACGTCATAGAGGCGCTGGAAGGTGGCGGCGACACCTACGGCCTTCTGTTAGCCATCACGTCCGTCGGCGCACTGGTCGGTGGACTTGCATTGCTAGTAACCCCCGACACAGTGAGCGTTCGTTGGGTGACCGTCCTGGCTCTTGGAGTCTACGCACTGACTCTTGCTGTTCCGGGAATCTGGCCCAGTTTCTGGGTCGCCGCGGTGGCCTTCTTCGTTCAAGGTCTCCCGCTGGTGCTGTTGAGCGGCGCGCTGTCAGCTCAGATACAGTTGACGATCGATCGACGCTTCCTCGGCAGGGTCTATGCGGTCATCGGTACGGTTGGCAGCCTCGGCACGACGGTGGGCCTGGCCCTGGGAGGCGTGGTCGCCGATCTTACTTCAACGCCTTTCGTTTTTGTGCTCGGCGGAGTTGGTATTGGCTTGGCGGCGTTGGTATCTGCCTTGACCTTTTCCTCAACCACAGCAAGCATCAAAGACGATTAAGTCCGATGCCCGGCGTGTTGAACAGACTGGAGCCATATTCCGCCTGACGCCCACCGTGCACATCCCGGCCGAGGTCGCCCAGGAGTTGGTGCTCGAAGGATGGCTGGAGCGGATCGTCCGGGAAACGACGGTCGAGCCTTTGGTGCTGCCCGATGTGGGCCCTTCAGCCAGCACCGCGCTGAGCTCGGGCCCCGGCCTTCAGTGGTCGTACTCGCGGTGGACGCCGCCTCCGACGCTGGCCGCCAGGATGCCGCAGCCCCGGGCCAGCAGCCGAGCCCCCTTGGCCGCATGCTGAGGACTTCTGATAAGGGTTCCACCGGCGGTTCGCAGGCCGCCGACGACGATGCGCACCAGGCCACCGGCCGCGGCCCGGGCCCGGATGGCCGGCTGAGCCCCGCCACCGGCCAGGGCCAGCTCCACGCGCACCGAGGTGGCGGCGTGGGAGCGCTGTCGCCGCAGAATCCAGGGGCGGGTGAGGCGCGAGGCCGGCACGTGGTCGCGCACGCGGGCCTCATCGCACCAGCGGATGACGCCGCCGGCGGCGCTCAGCCGGCGAGTGAGGAGCGTGTCCTCTCCCCCGGTGGCGCCGAAGGCCTCATCGAAGCGCAGCCCGGCCCGGCGCACGAACCCCAGGTCCAGCAGCAGGCAGTTGGAGGCGGCCACTGGGCGGACCGTGCCGGTGGGCCAGGTTCTGCGTACGAAGAACTCGCCCTGACGCACCCACGCCTCGGGCTCGACCTCGTAGACGGGAATGACGGGCCCGGCCACTGCCTGGCAGCCGGTCGAGGCCCACAGTCCCACGAGGGCGGCGAGCCAGCCGGGCTCGGGCTCCTCGTCGTCGTCGATGAAGACGAGCAGGTCGCGCCCACCGGTCTCATCCAGGGCACGGTTGCGCACCGCCGCCACACCGGGCCTCTCCTCGACGACGTAGCGCAGGCCTACGCCCCCGGGCTCCTCCGGCGCCTCCGCTGAGGAACGCACCGGTACCCCGGCGTCGGCCGCTGCGGCGAGGGCGGCCTCGCGCCCGGTGCCCTGGGCGTCGTTGTCGATGACGAGGACCTCGACGTCGCTCACGCCCCTCCCGGCTCCCCCGTCCATGTCCGGCGCCCCCGCGGCATCGCCCTCGGGTTCCCGGGCCTCGACGCTCGAGCCGCCGACCAGCTCCCCAGCCTGCTCCAGGACCCCACGGACGGCCCGCTTGAGATCCTGGGGACGGCGAAAGGTGGGGATGGCGATCGTCAGCCGGTTCATGCGTTCCTCCTGCCGGGGCGTGCTGTGCTCCTCCGGCGCCGGGGGCGTCCGTACTCGCGCACGTGGACGCCCAGAGCGCCCACGACCATGCCCAGTCCCCCGCGCGAGGAGACCTCGTAGCGAGCCTGGGCGGGCACGTCACCGCGGATACGGGCCACGCCGGCGCGCGCCCCGTCGATTCCGGCCTTGGCCAGTCCCTTGGCGCCGTAGCCCAGGCGCAGCCTGAGGCGCGCGAGCCTGCCGGAGGCACCGCCGTCGGCGGGCCCGGCCGTGTCGATGCGCACCCGGGCCCAGGACGAGCCCGAACGCAGGGAGCGCTCCAGCACCCAGGTGCGCCGGGCGCGGGCCGCGGGCACGCGCTTGGTGACGACCGCCCCGGCCGCGAAGCGGATGACGCCGCCGGCGCGGGTGAGCTGGCGGGTGAACAGGGAGTCCTCGCCACCGGTGAGCCCGTAGCGCGGGTCGAAACGCAGCCCCAGGTTTTCGACGACGGCCAGGTCCAGGAGCAGGTTGCCGGTGTCGGCACTGCGGACCTGGGCGCCGTCGGCGGCCTCCCAGGAGTCGAAGGCGCCTGAGGCGGTGACCCACGCCGAGGGGGCAACCTCGAAGGTCGGTGGGGTGGGGCCGGTGACGGCGGCGCAGCCCTGGGCGCGCCAGGTGCTCACGAGGGCCTTGAGCCAGCCTGGTGAGGGGATCTCGTCGTCGTCGATGAAGACGAGGGCGTCAGAGCCGTGGGCCTGGCTCAGGGCCCGGTTGCGGCCGGCCACGATGCCCGGCTCGGGCTCGTGAACGTAGACCAGCCGCGACGTCGCCACCGCGTCCGAGTCAGCCGACTCGGACGGCTCGGCCGCCTCCGACTGCTCGCCGGCCAGCGCCGCCCGGGCGGCCTCGACAACGGCCCTCGCCCCGGCCTGCGGGTCGTTGTCCACAATGAGCACGCTTGCCGTCGTCTGCGCGTCACAGACGTCGTCGGCCTGCGCCAGCAGCTCGGGGATCACCTGCGCGAGGTAGTCGTTGCGGCGGTAGGTGAGCATCGCGATGGTCAGGTGCACGTCCAGCCCCGTCCTTCCTCCCGCCTGCCGGCGGATCGCGGCCTGATATCAGGGTCTAACGGTACTATCACGAAGCGGGTGCGCCCCACGGTGGGAGCACCCGAGCCACGACGTCGCCCCGCACCCGGAAGGCTCCTGCTCCGATGACCTCCACCCCTGTCCCCGCCCAGGGCGCCGAGACCCCCGAGGCCGCCGATCCGACCGGCCCCGCCACCGGCGCCCCCGCCCAGGCCGTTGAGATCACCGAGGCCTCCGAGGCTCTCTCCGGCGGCGAGCTGCTCTCGCGCACGGCGGTCATCGTCGTCAGCTACGACTCGGCGGCGCTGCTGGAGCGCACGCTGGCGCGCGTGGCCGAGGACTCCCCCGAGGCCCGCATCATCGTCGTCGACAACTACTCCACGCCCGCCGCCCGCGAGGAGCTGGTGGCGCTGGCCTCCTCGCGAGGCTGGGAGGCGGTCCTGCCGGAGACGAACACCGGCTTCGGCGGCGGCATGAACCTGGGGGCGGCCCGGGCGCGCGAGCTCGGCGCCGACCTGCTGGTCCTGCTCAATCCCGACGCCGTCATCGCCCGGGCCGACCTCATCCGCCTGGCGGCCAGGGCGCACGCGGACCGGCTCGCCCTGGTAGCGCCGGTGCTCAAGGACTCCAGTGGCCGCATCGTCTCCGACGGGATCGTCGTGTGCCTGGCCGACGGCTCGATGCGCTCACGCCGCTCACCGCGCCCGATTCCCCCCGGCGGCACCCAGCCGTGGCTCTCGGGGGCCTGCCTGGCGCTGTCGGCGGACCTGTTCGAGGCCGCCGGCGGCCTGGACGCGCGCTACTTCCTGTACTGGGAGGACGTGGACTTCTCGGCCCGGGTGCTGGCGGCCGGGGGCAGCCTGGCCCTGGTGCGCGACGCCGTGGCCGTCCACGATGAGGGCGGTACCCATTCCGAGGACGACCAGTCCGACCGCGCCAAGTCGGACATCTACTACTACTACAACGTGCGCAACCGGCTGCTGTACGCGGGGCTGCACCTGGATCGGGCCACGCAGCGCCGGTGGGTGGCCACGGCGGGCCGGGCCGCCCGCGAGATCGTCCTGCGCGGCGGCAGGCGCCAGCTCCTGAGTACTCGCCGCCCGCTCATCACGGCGGCGCAGGCCACCCGTGACGGGATGAGGCTCCTACGTGCCGCCCGCCGCGGCGAGCTGCCCGACGTCGACGTCCCCCTCATCCGCGACTGACTCAGCCGGAGCCGAGGCGTCCCGCCGCCGGCGCGGTGCCGACGGCGGAACGCCTCGGGCTGTCCGCCCGCCTCACAGGTAGTGGGCGCGCAGTTCCTCAGGGCTCGTCGGGGACAGGTCGGCGAGCGTCACGTCGAAGACGGTGCGCGCACCGGTCTCACCGCGGGCGGCCAGCCTGGCCACCGCGCGCGCCGTGGCGACCAGGACCGAGCCGGTGAACTCCGGGTTGGAGTCGAGCTGGAGCTCGAAGCTCACGGTCTCGGCCACGCCCGCGGAGGTGTGCCCGCGGCGGATGACGGAGCCGCCGTGCGGGATCCCGGCGTGCTCGGCGGCCAGCTCCTCGGCGGTGATGAAGGTGACAGTGGTGTCGTAGTCGGCGAAGTAGTTGGGCATCTCCACGATCTCCCGCTCGATGCGGGCCCGGTCGGCACCCTCCTCGGCCACCACGTAGCAGTCTCGCGTGTGCATGGAACGGGTGGTCAGCTCGACGTCGTCGCCGGCCTTGACGGCGGCGACGGTGGCCTCCACCGGGCGGGTGTACTGCTTGGCGTCAAGGACGCCCTCGATGCGGCGCAGGGCATCGGAGTGCCCCTGGGAGACACCGGGCCCCCAGAAGGTGGTGGTGGCGCCGTCGGGCAGGACGGCCTCGCCCAGGACCCGCAGCATGGAGAACAGTCCCGGGTCCCAGCCGGCGGAGATCAGGGCGACATGGCCCGAGGCCTTGGCGGCGGCGTCGACGGCGGCGAAGTGCTCGGGGATGCGGGCGTGGGTGTCGAAGGAGTCGACCGTGTTGAACAGGGTGGCGGCGGCCGGGGTCTGCTCGATCAGGTCGGTGGCCGAGCCTCCGCAGTTCAGGCAGACATCGACCTTGTCGGCCCAGGCGGCCATGTCGTCGACGTGGGCGACGGGCGCCCCCTGGGTGGTGACGGTGGCCGGGTCACGCCGGGTGAAGACGACGGCGACCTCCATGTCCGCGTTCTTGGTGATGGCCTGCTCGACACCGCGGCCGAGGTTGCCGTATCCGTTGATCGCTACCCTGAGCATGGTTCCTCCTAGTGGGTTCTCACTACAAGGATGATCCTAGGGACGCCCCGTGTTGCCTGCGTGTGACATGTCGGGGAGTGACCGTCTGACCGACAGGGCTACACGTGCCTGTCGGGGTCCATGCGTTGGTGGAGCACACGGATCACGTCAACGCCACCATCACTGATGACGTAGAAGACGACATGGCTTCCGACGGCGCGGCTTCGGTAGCCGGGACGTACCTCGTCTCTGGGATGCCCTCGACGAGGATCGTCTGCGAGTCTTTCCAGACACGTCTGAAGATCACGCAGATAGACCTCGGCCTGCTGCAGCCCCCAGCGCTCTTCGCTGTAGTCCCAGATACGTGACAGATCGCGGCGCGCAGCCGGGGTCAGACGGTAGGTGCTCACGACGTCCTTGCCGTCTTGGCGGCGATGAAGGCGTCGAAGTCGAAGGGCTCCGCCTGTCCGCTCGCCTCACCGGATGCGAGTGCCTCGCGCAGCGCCGACATCTCTGTCTCCTGGTCCTCCAGGAGGCGCAGGCCGGCGCGGATGACCTCGCTCGCTGACCGGTACCGTCCGGACCCGACTTGGCTCGCGATGAATCCGGCGAAGTGGTCATCGAGGCTGACGGAGGTGTTCACTGACATGCCCTAAACCTACCAATTTTGGGTATGACGCGAGCGGTATCGAGTCCGGCTAGCAACCACTCACGGCACGCGAGCAGAACGGGGCGGGCCGGGAAGATCAACTCTTCCCGGCCCGCCCCGTATGCGCGCTGCGCTCGACGGCGTCAGTGCCGCTTGATGGTGACCTTGTCGACCGACAGGGTGACGGTCTCCGGCCCGGCCGAGCCGGACATGTAGGTGGTCAGCCCGACGGTTCCGGCCTCGTTGAGGGTCTTGTCGTTGTCGACGGCCTCGATCCCCCACTCGGCGGGCTCGGCGTCTCCGGCCCAGAGCTTGGTCTGGATGTTGGTCGACTCCGCGCCGTCAACCACCATGCGCAGGTGGAGCGGCTGACCGGCCGTGTAGGGCTGCTTCATCACGTAGGAGCCCAGGGAGGTCTCCTTGCCCTTGACCACGCGCGAGACCGTGACCACCGGGTTACCGGTGCTGCCGATGCGGACCGTGGCCTGGTACTGGCCGGCCTTGGTGGTGCGGGCGGCGTAGGAGATGAAGGCTCCGTTTCCAGTGGGCACCGCGTCCAGGGAGAAGTCCACGACGGCGTCGGTGGAGGTCGACTTGACCGGGTCGGAGATGATGGAGGCCGAGGAGCGCGGACCGGCCATGGCGATCCGGCCACTGGTGCCGTCGACGGAGAATGCCGCGGCGTTCCAGGTGGTCTTCCACTCACCGCCGGCCTGGGCCTTGCCCCAGCCGCCGTTCACACTGCGCTCGAAGGAGTCGTCCAGCAGGGCCTTGCCCTCGGGCTGCTTGCCCTTGTCCTTGCCGGCGTTGTCCTTGCCGGCGTTGTCCTTGCCGTTGTCCTTACCCTTGTCGTCGCCCTTGTCCGGCTCGACCTGCTTGCCGGTGGCGGCGGTGTAGTGCTCGCCGATCTGGCGCGCCGACAGCGGGGTGCTGTAGACGGCGGCCTCGTCGATGTCGGCCTGGATGTTGGTGTTGGAGGGCTGGCCGTTGACACCACTGAGGGCGTCCCCGCCGATACGCCAGTAACCGGAGTAGCTCTGCCCCGCAGTCATGGCGCCGTCGAAGGCGGCGAGGTTGCCATCCACGTAGAGCATGGCGCCGGCGGTCGGGCTCAGGGAGGCCACGATGTGGTGCCACTGCCCGTCGTTGTAGCTCTTGGGAGTGGTGATGGTGGTCAGCTTGCCCGGGTAGAGCATGAAGCTGAGCGTGCCGTCATTGCGCATGTACACCATGCGGTCACGGCTCCACGACTGGTTGGCCGCGGAGGAGCCGTAGCCCATGATCTCGCCGCCCGAGGTCGAGGTCGTGCGGACCCAGGCCTCCATGGAGAAGGCGGTGGGGGCCTGGGAGGCGACGCGCGTCGCGGCGTGCGACTTGTTGGCGCTGTCCGAGGTCAGGCCGAGCGAGGCGCCTGAGCCCAGGACGGACCCGGCTCCGCGCTTGTAGGCCTTGCCGCGAATCGTCAGGTTGCGCTGGGCCACGAAGTCCTCGGCCTTGTCGCCGCTGGTCTCGTCGAAGGACCAGTAGTGGGCGGCGCCGTCGGCCAGGACACGGGCGCCGTACTTGCTCAGGCCCTGGCCCTCAGCGGCCTTGACCGTCACCCAGTCCGAGACCGTGGAGGCCCCCCACTGGTCGGTCACCTGGACCCGGTAGCGGTGCGTGCTTCCGGGCTCGACGACGTCGGTGGCGCTCAGATCGGGGCGCTCCCAGAAGCCGGCGGTCGCGGTCTGACTGGTGACCGGCTGACCGTTCATGGCGTCACGGTAGACGTTGTAGGTCAGGGTCTTGTCGTCCCGGTCCCAGTTGGCCTTGAAGGACAGGGAGACGACCCCGGCGCGCGGCGAGCTGCCGGAGACCTTGAAGGCACCGCCCTTGTCCATGGGCCCCTGCTTGTTCGGGGCGATGTCGCGGCGGGCGAAGCGCACCAGTCCCTGCTGGGCGGTGCCATTGACGGCCAGGAACTCGCCGCCGTAGACGACGTACTTGTCGTTGCCCTCAACGGTCCAGGTCGCCTGGATGGCGCCGGAGATCTTGCCCGGCGTGAAGTCGGGGTAGAAGTTGAGGTTCGTGGTGGCGTTCTGGCCGGCGTAGTTCTTGTAGCCCGCGCCGTGGTTGTCCTCCACCGTTCCGGTGGCGGCGTTCGTATAGGCCACCGCGTTGTGGTAGTGGTACGAGACGTCCGGGAAGCCACCGATGTTGGAGCAGTCGTGGGAGTGGCTGGCGGCGTAGACGACGTCGCCGGCGGGCAGGACGTCATAGGAGTCGCCGTGGCAGTCGGCCATGTAGTCGATGTCGCCGGTGACCCAGTTCAGGCGCATGACGCCCTCGAAGGTGCCCAGTCGGGAGTAGCTCGCCGCGTACAGGCCGTGCTCATCGGCCTTGACGCTCATGACGGAGGCCTCGGCGCCGGCACCGCGAACCACGCTGGAGGCGTTGTTCTTGCGCAGGCTGCCGTCCTTCTCGAAGATGGCGATGCCGTGCCCGGGCTTGTCGCTGCCACCGACGGACTCGAAGGCGCCGCCGATGGCCACGGCCGAACCGTCCACGGCCTCGACGATGCTGCGCACGTAGTAGTTGTCGATCTTCGGAGCGAAGTTCGTCAGCTGCTGGCTGCCCAGGTTGAGCGCCGCGACGCGCTGACGGGCCGAGGAGTTGATCTGGGTGAAGGCGCCACCGATGTAGAGGGTCTGTCCGTCGGGGGAGACGCTCAGGGCCTTGACACTGCCGTTGGCCGCGGCGCCCAGCGGGGCGCGCTGACCGTCGGAGGCCCTGACCGCGCCGACGCGCCAGGCGGTCTGGTTGTTCAGCGTGGTGAACTCCCCTCCCAGGTAGAGGGTCTGGCCGTCAGCGGAGGCGGCAATGGAGTTGATGGTGCCATTGGTGGTGGGCGCCCAGTTGAGGATCTCACCGGTGTTGATGTTGTAGGCCATCGCGTTGCCGCGCAGGGACTCGTTCTGGCCGGCCGGCGAGCCTGCCGGCCTGACCGCGGAGAACTTCCCGACGGCGTAGACGATGTCGCCGACCACGACCTGGTCCCAGACAATGCCATTGATCTGGGCGGTGGGCAGGGCATCGGCGGAGACGGTGCTGGGAGTACCGGCGGCGCCGGCTGGGGCAGGGGCCGGGTCCGCAGCGGCTGGGGAGGCCGGGGCGAGCGTGACGACACCGAGGGGAACGAGAGCCGCGGCCAGCAGGCCGCTCAGGAGTCGGCGGGGGAGCTTCACAGGTATTCCATTCAGAACATACTCAGATCACGGACACGCAACCTTACGAATGGCTGGTATTCCGCGCCCGGCACGGGTCGACGGGCGCGCTCATCGTACACCGTCGACAACTTGCGCACCCCCGTTTTGGCGCACACCACAGAGCAGAACAAATCCGCCAGGCACTGACCCTTCGTTCGAATCCCGCCACACCCCAAGCGTTTCAAGGACTGCGGGGCACCCATAAGCAGCCGCCATTGGAACCACCTTCTATATAGACGGGACTCAGGTTGCCTTCGGCGCCGGCTCGTCTCATGTCACAGCGAAGCAACGACGCAGACGCCCGAGCCGAGCCGCCCGAGCGGCCCCTCCTGCACGTCAAGGCGCCGTCCGACACTCACTTTCATGAGTACCGGACGGCGCCTTGAACAGACCCGTCGAAGAGGAGTCAAGCCCTGGAAGGCTCACCCCGGATCAGCCGGCAGACCCCCGGAAGGTGGCAGCCCCACGGCCCGCCCCCAGGTCCACGACGACCTTGATGTTTCCTCGCCCCTCCGCCGGAATGACGAAGGCTCGATTAACAGTCACCGTCTGACCGGCCGCGAGCGTGGCAGGAACCGCGTCCGAGGCCGAGACGATCTCGCTGGCGGGCGTGCCAGCACCCTCACCGTAGTTGACGGTGGTGGACAGCACGCTGGCCAGCGGCAGGTCCTGACCGGACTTGTTCGTCACCGTCACCGGAACCAGGATTCCAGCACCCCCGATCTCGCCGGGCCCGCTGGCGAAGTCCTTCGCCTGCATCTGCCCCAGGGAGATCACCAGGTCCCCGTCAACGCGGACGGACTTGTCCAGGCCCACCTCGGGGTACTCATCCTTCGACAGATCACCGGTCTCGACGGCCTTGGGGTCGAGCGAGGAGGCGTCCGGAGTGGAGACATCCTCCGAGGGCGACGCAGGCGCCGCCGTCGGCTTCGCAGTCTGGACCGTCGGGGTGGCGACGTTCGAGGGGACGGCCTGAGCGGAGGCCGAGCCACTGGCAGAGGCTGCAGCAGAGGCGGAGGGACTGGCAGTGCTCTGAGACTTTCCGCCTCCGCAGGCGGCCAGCCCCAGACCCAGCACCAGGACAGCGGGGAGGATCAGCATTCGAGTTCGTGACACGTGCCGAAGCGTACGACCTCCGTCGCGCGCCGCACCGCCCTCAGCGACCACTGAGTCGGGAAGCACACCACCCCTGACGATAGAACCGGAGGATTCAGGAGATACGCCGTGCAGGTCCGCAGACCGAACGGTTCTCATGGCCATCATCACCACTCATCGTCCTGGTTGTCCCAGCCGCCCCGGCCCCAGCCATCCTGGCCCCAGCCGCCCTGGCCCCAGCCATCCTGGTTGTCCCAGCCATCCTGGTTGTCCCAGTCGTCCTGGTTGTCCCAGTCGTCCTGCTTCTTCTTGTTCTTCTTCTTGTTCTTCTTGTCCTTCTTATCCTTGTTCTTGTTGTCCTTGCCGTTGTCGCCGTTGTCCTTGCCGTTGTCGCCATTGTCGTTGCCACCCTCGTCACCGGGCGCAGCGGCGTTGGCGTCGCCCCCACTAGCGGCGAAGCGCACGAGCCCCTGCTGCTTGGTGCCGTTGACCGCGAGGAACTCACCGCCGTAGACGATGTACTGACTGTTGCCCTCGACGGTCCACACGGCCTGGCTCAGACCGCTGTACTCACCGATCTGGAACCCCGGCAGGAAGCCGTTGTACTGAGTGGGCGCAGGCTGCCCCTCGAAGTCGGTGTAGCCCCAGACCTTGTTGCGCTGCACAGTTCCGGTGGCTGTGCTGGAGAAGCCGACGGCATGGTGATACTTGCCGCTCTCCTCCCCGTCGGAGAAGCCACCGATGTTGCTGCAGTCGTGAGTATGGCTGGCGATGTAGATGACGTCATTAGTGGGCAGCACGTCATAGGTGTCGCCGTGGCAGTCGGCCATGAGGTCGATGTCCCCGGTGGTCCAGCTGGCGCGGAACATCCCCTCGAAAGCCCCCTCCTGGGAGTATGCAGTGCCGTAAAGGCCTCGGGAGTCCGACTTGACGCTCATGATGCCGGAGTTCGTGCCCGCGTTGCGGATGACGCTGGAGATGTTGGTGTGCCGCAGAGAACCGCTCTTCTCCAGAACGGCGATTCCATAGGCGTCGGACGATCCGTCCACCGAGGTGAAGGAGCCGCCGATCGCCACAGCGGAGTTATCAGCGGCCACCGTGATGGAACGAACCAGGGAGTCGTCGACCTGAGGGGCGAAGCTGTTGACCTTGTTCGTCTTGAGATCCACAGCACCGGCGCGCTGCCTCGCGGAGGAGTTGATCTGGGTGAAGGAACCACCCAGGTACAGGGTGGAGCCGTCGGGAGAGAGCTCCAGATCCATCACCGCGCCGTTGGCCGAGGCACCCAGCGGCTTGCGCTTGCCTGCGGCGTCCACCGCCGCCACCCGGTAGACGGTCTCATCGTTGACGGAGGTGAAGTTGCCGCCGAGGTAGATGGTGGAGCCGTCTGCCGACGCCTCGACCGCGTTGATCTTGCCATTGACCTTGGGGGCCCAGTCCAGCAGCGCACCGGTCGTGATGTCGAAGGCCATGGCGTTGTAACGAGGAGACTCGTTCTCGCCGGCGGCCGCCCCTGCCGGGCGGGCGTTCTTGAACTCTCCGACGACGTAGACGGTATTGCCCACCACCGCCTGGTCCAGAACGATGCCGTCCATCTGAGCAGTGGGCAGAGGCTGCGGGGACGCGAGAGCGACCTGCCCCGGGGCGGCGGCGGCCGGGGGCGCAACAGTAGGGGCGACGAGCGCACCGAGGGCGAGGGGGAGGGCGGTCAGGACCGCCCCCACACTGGAGGCAGCACGGAAAGGATGCACGAGTGCTCCGTTCTTAAGACGTGAGGGAACGTGGGTAAGTGGCGCGGTATGACGGGACGGCCCTGCCTCAGCAAGACCGGCGCCGGTCACGAGAGTATTACAGCGATAACGCTTTGATAACGACTCCAGGGGCCTTTGTTCCAGCTCCTGTTGTGCAATCAATCACTTCTCACGCGACAGGGTGCGCCCCACCCACTTTTCTCACAGATAGACTCTCATTAACCGCCGCACAGTTCCACACCCGATTCTTGGCTGGAATGCTCAGCGCATGCCCAGGTGGTGTGGACCAGTCGAACGCGATCCCTCCACCATAGTTCTGGCGCATCACCAGTGCGGCACCCCGAACCCACGCTCCAGCGCACCGGAGGTATTCACGTGACACCCCCTTCGGCGCATGCCCGCGGTCGCCTGCCCCTAGACTGCTGACCGGGTGTACCGGGCTGGCGCGGTACCACGAGCTCGTAGGCGCTCCGCGGGAACCTGCGATCTCAAGGGCAAGAGCCCAAGCCCCGCCTCCTCGCCCGTTGCCTCATCGCCATCATCACCACCATCATCACCACCACCATCACCGCCTCCCCATCCGCCTCGTCGATGATCCTCCGCCGTCACCGTGACTGGCAGTCGCATCGAAGAGGACCTTTGGTTCCCATCCCTGAGCGGCCCCGCCGCCCTTCGAAAGGACTCCGTTGACTGCTGTGAACCCGGACAGGCTCCGTATCGCCATGATCGGGACGCGAGGCGTCCCCGCCCGCTACGGAGGTTTCGAGACCGCCATCGAAGAGGTCGGCCGGCGCCTGGCCGACCGCGGTCACCAGGTCCTCGTCTACTGCCGCAACCCCGAGCCGAGCACCCCGCTGCCCAACACCTACCTGGGGATGCGACTGGTTGAGCTGCCCTCGGTGAAGAACCGCAGCCTGGAGACCCTGTCGCACACGGCCCTGTCAGTGGCCCACCTGCTGCGCCGCACCCACCCGGACGCGGCCTTCGTCTTCAACGCCGCCAACTCCCCCTTCCTGCCGGCCCTGCGCGCCGCACGCATTCCGGTGGCCACGCACGTCGACGGCCTGGAGTGGCGTCGCGGAAAGTGGGGTCCCACCGGCAAGCGCTACTACCGCGCCGCCGAGGCCCTGGCCGTGCGCTACTCCGACGCACTCATCGCCGACGCCCAGGGCATCGCCGACTACTACACCGAGGAGTTCAACGCCCCCACCGACCTTCTCGCCTACGGGGCGCCCCGCATCAGCGCCGACACCTCGCGCCTGGCCGAGCTGGACCTGAGCCCCAAGGGCTTCCACCTGGTGGTGGCCCGCTTCGAGGTGGAGAACCACGTCGACGTCATTGTGGAGGGCTACGTGCGCTCCGGGGCCACGCTGCCCCTGGTCGTCGTCGGCTCGGCCCCCTACGCCGACGACTACACCGCCCGCATCGAGTCCCTGGCCGACGGCCGGGTCCGCCTGCTCGGCGGCCTGTGGGACCAGGATTTGCTCGACGCCCTCTACTCCGGCGCCCTGGTCTACTTCCACGGCCACTCCGTGGGCGGTACGAACCCCTCCCTGCTGCGCGCCATCGGTGCCGGGGCCGCGGTGGACGCCTTCGACGTCTCCTTCAACCGGGAGGTCCTGGGCGAGGCCGGCCGCTACTGGACCACGCCCGACGAGGTGGCCGCCCTGGTCATCTCGGCCGAGTCCGACGTCGAGGCCCAGAGCGCACGTGGCGAGGAGTCCCGCAAGCGTGCGGCCCTCTACGACTGGGACGAGGTGGCCTCCGGCTACGAGGCCCTGGCTCGGCGCCTCGCGCTCGAGGGCCCGGTCCGCCGTCGTCCCTCCGGACGCCGCACCGGGAAGGCGGGCTGGTGAGCCGGGGCGGGGCGGCCGGCGCCCGCACCGGTGCCGCCCGAGTCCTCGTGGCCCACCCCTCCCCCGACCTGTACGGCTCGGACTGGCAGCTGGTGGAGACCATTCACGGACTCATAGAGACCGGCCACGAGGTCCTCGTGGCCCTGCCCCAGGACGGCCCCCTGGTGGCGGTGCTGCGCGACGCCGGTGCCCGCGTGGCCGTCATGCCCTTCACGGTCCTGCGCAAGGCCCTGCTCAGCCCCTCCGGCCTGGCGAGGCTCTCCGCTCAGGCCGCCCCCGAGGTCGCCCGCCTGCGGTCGGTCATCCGTGCCAGCCGCGCCGACGTGGTTCTCAGCAACACGGTGACGATCCCCTGGTGGCCAGTGGCCGCGAGCGCGGCCGGCGTGCCGGTGCTGGCCCACGTGCACGAGGCCGAGGACACCCAGCGCCGGATCATCCGCGCCGGGCTCAACGCCCCGCTGCTGGCGGCCTCCCGGATCGTGGCGAACTCCGGGGCGGCCCGCGACGCGCTCCTGGACGCCCAGCCGCGACTGGCCTCACGCACGGAGGTGGTCCACAACGGGGTCGCCGGACCCGACCGGCCTCTGGAGCCCCTGCGCTCCAGGCGGCCCGGGGACTCCTTCCGGATCGCCATGGTGGGGCGACTGTCCCCGCGCAAGGGTGTGGACGTGGCTCTCGACGCCGTCGGGCTGCTGCGCCGCTCGGGGGTGGATGCCTCCTTAAGCGTGTGCGGCTCGGTCTTCCCGGGCTACGAGTGGTACGAGGCCGAGCTGCGTGAGCGCGCCGGTCGGCCGGACCTGGAGGGGCACGTCGAGCTGCTGGGTTACGTGCACCCCACCTGGCCGGTGCTGGAGGCTGCCGACGCCGTCGTCGTGCCCTCCCGGGCCGAGCCCTTCGGGAACACGGCGGTCGAGGCGATGCACGCGGCCCGGCCGCTGGTGGCCTCCCGGGTCCAGGGCCTGGCCGAGGTCGTCACCGATTCGGCCACCGGCCTGCTCGTTCCCGCCGACGACGCGCAGGCCCTGGCAGACGCCCTGGGATCCCTGGCGGCCGACCCGGACCTGGCGGCCCGGCTCGCCGCGCAGGGTGCGCGCGAGGCCGCCGAGCGCTTCTCCGTGGCCGGGTACCGGGCCACCATGACCCGGATCATCGACGAGCTCGTCAGGCACTGAGGCCCCCGCTCCACCGGGTCGGGCGGGAGCACCCCTCCCGCCCGGCCCCGCCGGCAGGCGTCCCGCCGGCTGATCGAGGTGCGGGGCGGCGTCAGCGCTGGGCGGGGCGCAGCGGGTCCTCGGCCAGCCCCAGGGAGAGGCTGAACTCGCCGTCAAGCGGCTGGTCGGGCCGTTCGAAGGGGACGACGCCGTTGCACAGGAAGACGGCCATCTCCACGAAGCTGGAGAAGGAGGCCCCGATGAGGTGCTGGGAGCTGGCCAGCAGATAGAGGTCGACCAGGCCCGAGCGCACGCCTTTGACGGTGTTGTAACCACCTTTGTCCGTCAGGAAGACGCAGCCGTCGAACTCCCCGGCCAGCTGCTCCTGGGCCTCAGGGGTGTCGCAGGACAGGAAGAAGGGGACGTCGGGGTGGTCGGCGCGGATCTGGCGCATCCGGTTGGCAAACCACTCCACCGGTGAGGACTCGATGGTCTTGGCGTGGGAGACCGCGTGGGTGCGTACCTGGATGCCGACGTAGGGGCGTCCCCGCAGGTGGGCGTCGTAGAGGGAGCGGACCTCATCGGCGATCTCGTCAACCGGGGTGAGCTCGCGCAGCCGCTCGGTCCAGGGGCGCGGCCCGGCGGGCGCCGTCCCCTCCGCGGCGCCCCCCTTCCAGGCCGGGTCCTCCCAGGTGACGGGCAGGCCGTGGGAGTGAATCTGCCACAGGTGGCGGCGGCGCAGATCGGAAGTGATCCGAACCCCCTTGGGCTGACGGTACCGGGCCACGGGCAGGAGCGCCCGGGAGGTCAGGCGCGATACGGCACTGCCCCCTTCGAATCGCCACAGCTCATCCATCCGGGGGCCGAAGTACTCATCGGTGCTCCACACGTAGTAGAGATCGCGGTCCTCGACCCGAGCGAGCTCCTGGGCGGACAGCAGCGCACGCACACGGTTGCCCAACCCGTCCTTGCGTCCCGTATAGACCAGTAGCGCCTTGCGCCCGGTTAGCAGAGCCATAAGATTCCTTAACAGATATGAGGGGGGAATAGATGGAGATCTCAGCGGGAGCGCCGGTGATCGGTTCGCCGCAGCCTGTCACGGGTCGGCCTCCCCAGGCCCGATGAGGGCCGACGACGAGGGCCTACTGGAGGTCGTTGCGCAGGTCGCGGTACCACTTGGGCAGAGCCAGCGCCACGTAGCCCGCGTAGCCCAGGAGCATGATGCCGTACACCCACAGGAAGACCGTGGGCGCGAAGCGGGTCATGAGCACGAAGCACATGAGCCCGTAGTCCGTGGGGGCCGACAGAACCGACTTGAGAATGCCCGGTCGGGACTCGTCCTTAGCCAAAGGAGTCCCACCGTGATAACGCAGCTGATACGTCAGGATGTAGCTGAAGAAGTGAATATTCTGAACCGCTCCGAAAGCCAGCGGAATAAGCAGAACCGAGGGAGGTAGTTCTGCAAAACGGAACAGCGAGATCGCAATGGCCCCGTGAATTGTCGAGAGCTTAATGACGTCGGCAACGTGATCGAGCCATTCACCGGCTTTGGAACCACCGTGACGCAATCTCGCCAACTGTCCGTCAGCGGCGTCGAGGGCGTAGCCGAACATGAGCAGGAGGGCGGTCGCCACGGCCGACACGACTGTGGGACGCCACAGGGCGATGAGCGCGATGCCGCTGTAGGTGCACAGTGCCGACAGGACCGTCACCTGGTCAGGGGTCGCGCCCAGCCGGTGGGCGATCGCGGCCAGGACCCGACCTGCGGGGCGGTTGATGATGCGGGAGTAGAGGGGGGCACCGGCCTTGGACTTCTGAGCCCGGGACAGGGCCCTGATGTTCTCGGCGATGGTGGGGGAACCAGCAGGGGAGCTCATGAGGCTTCTCCTTGAGCGGGGCCCGGGGAACCGGGCCGGGTGGTGGACAGATGAGGAACGGCGAGGTGAGGGAGTCGGGGGACGTGGGGCAGCGGTCGGGCGTGGGGGCGCGGCGCCGGCTCCCGGGCTGCGCGAGCCGGCTCAGCACCGACGGCCGACGAGGAGGGGCTCACTGCTGGGCCAGTTCTCGACGACGCCTGGCCACGTCCCGGCGCACCCACCAGGCATACGGGAGGATCTGGCACAGGACCACCGAGATCACCGATCCCAGGATAGGCCCGGCAGCGTCGAAGGGCCCAATGAGGACCCAGGAGATGGCGAGATTCATCGGCACCAGGATGAGCACCGGAATGACCTGGAACTGCAGGCCGCGCGGGTCGGTCATGTACATGCCCAGCGGCTGCTTGCCGGCCTCGACGGCGACGTAGGCAGCGAAGGCCCACACGAGCACGGAGGGCAGGACGATCTTGCCGTGGGACATGACTCGGGCGGCCCAGGGGGTGATGGCCACCAGGGCCAGGGCCAGGAGGAGACCGCCCCCGCTGAAGGCGATGGCCGGCTTGAAGGGGCTCTCGATGCGCTTGTCGGCCCGGGCCCTGGCGAACATGGGCCACATGGCGACGCCGGCCGCCATGACGGTCTGGGTGAGCATGTTGAACAGGTTGTTGGCCAGGTTGTACTCGGCCAGGGCCTGAGACTGCCCCAGGTGGGACAGGAGGAGGCGGTCGGTCTGGAAGGCGATCGGGATGGCCAGGGACTGCAGCAGCTGGGGGCCCGCGGTGTTGACGATGCGCACGCCGCGCACACTGCGCAGCCGCGGCACGTCCCTCAGGGCGCCCTTGAACAGGGGGCGGGTGGCGCGCCAGGCGACGACGATGCAGATGACCGACACCAGGGCGTTGGCGATGTAGGAGTAGATGGACACGGCGTTGCCGCGCCCCAGCCCGGTGACGATGGCCAGCAGCAGGAAGCAGGACATGGCCGGGGAGACGACCCCCTGACTGATGACCTGGGTGGTCGAGCGCCCCAGCCCGATGATGACCCGCTGCCCCACGGACAGTGGCAGGGCCGCGGCGTAGATGATGAGGCAGACGGTGGCGGTGAGTCCGCCGCCCTCCATGAGCTTGCCCCCCAGCAGCCCGGGCCAGGCGCCCAGCAGCAGGATGACGACGCCGACGGTGCTGATGACCAGGGCGGAGCCGAGCAGCACCCGGACGGCGGTGGTGATCGTGCGCCGCACGGTCGAGTCGTGGGCCGGGTCGTTCGAGCTCGCCACCGTGTTGAGGATGACCGCTCCGATCCCCAGGTCGGTGAAGGGCATGAGGGTGGGGAAGGTGGCCAGCAGGCCGTACTGGGCGAAGGCATCGGCCCCGAAGTGCCTGATGATGAGGCTGGTGTTGACCAGCCCGAAGACGCCGGACACCCCCATGACCACCACTTTGGCCACGGCTGTGGTTCCCACAGACGACCAGCTGGCGCCTGACGACGACCCCCGCCTGAGGACCCCGCCGAGCCTCCGCAGAGGAGAACGTCGAGAGCCGCGGGACGCGGCCGCTCCATCACTCACCTCGACCGCCGAGAGGCTTGCGGCGACTGAGCTATCGGCAGGTCGCCCACACTCAGCGGCGCCCGTCGGGGCAGCACCGTCCGCCGACTGCGCCTCGGCCGGCCCGGAAGCCGACCGGGGTGCCGAAGAACTCGACTGGGTCACGTAGCACTCCTGATGTTGTAGGAAGGTCACAATCCGGCATCGGAAAGACACCTGAAGACAGGCACGAGAGTAGACGCATCAAGGCCGGCGACCTGGTATCTTTTGTTTATCGTCTTGTGACATAGACGGTCCCCCACCCACCCCCCTTGGCACAACCCCAGCATACCGGCCCTGACCTGCAACAACGCCGTCTGCTGGAAGAACCCTGAAAGGTCCCTCAGAGGTGCATTGACACCTCCATATCGTTGCGCACCTGTAACATACAGACATCTCAGAAACCTCTCGACTCCTCATCTTGCCCCTGCGATCTTGGCCACTTCCCACAAATAACGTCCGCAAGACTTAGTAGCATTCTAAAACGCTGCTGTTCACGACGTCCCGTCAGCACTAGCCGACCAGTTATTGCCCACCCACGATCATCCCTGCGGAGTCCACCTTGTCTAGTTCGACCCTGACACTGCCCCAGCGCGAGCAGCACCGGCGTCCCTCGACAGCAGCAGCCGACGCCACCTCCCCCACCGCTCCGCGCAGTCCTTGGGCACGCACGCGCCATGACCTCGTCATCTGGCTCGTCCTGTCCGACCTCTTCGCCGTCGCCGTCCCCTTCTGGCTCGCCCTCCTGGGCGGCCACCTGCCACTGGTCTGGTCCGCGACCACCGTGGGCATCACGATGGTGCTCATCGCCTGGTTCCTGGGAGCGCTCGGTATCGACGCCGTCGAGCAGGCCGGCCCCGGTACGGGCCGCTTCGTCGCCGCGGCCGCCGTGAGCGTCCCGGTGGCCCTGCTGCTGGCCGACCTGTCCGGAGTCGCCCGGACCACCCTGCTGGCCACTCTGGCGGCCCAGCTCCTCCTGGCCGTCACCGGACGCTCCATCGAGGCCGGGTGGCTGCGCCGCCGCCGCCTCGAGGGGCACGCCCTGCGTCGCACCCTCATCGTCATGGGCTCGGGCTCCCAGCCCATGCTCACCCAGCTGCGCCGCCACCCCATGGACGGCTTCCTCATCGTGGGCTACCTGTCCTCCGGGCAGGACCGCGCCTTCCACTCGGCTGAGCCCGTGCGCAGCCCCCAGCACATCGCCCAAACCCTGCACGCCGAGCGCATCGACGCCGTCATGACGGTCGGCTCGGTCATCCCCGAGGACCTGGTCACCCTCATGCGCGGACTGGAGGGCACCCAGGTGCGCCTCGTCGTCGCCCCCGGGCTGCAGGACGTCGTGCCCGGGCGCATGCGGGCCCTGACCGTCACGCACGGCTGGACCGGTCTCATCGCTGTCAAGACCCGCCGCACCCGTGCCGCCGGCAAGGCCCTGTTCGACCGGCTCGCCGGCGCCATCGGGCTGGCCCTCATCTCGCCACTGCTGGCGGCCACCGCGCTCGCCATCCGCCTCGACTCCCCCGGTCCGGTCTTCTACACCCAGACCCGCGTGGGCCAGGACGGCAAGCCCTTCACCATGTGGAAGTTCCGCTCCATGTACATCGACTCCGACGCGCGCCGCGCCTCGGTGGTCAAGGCCGGCGGCGACGCCGGCAACGAGGTCATGTTCAAGGACCGTCAGGACCCGCGCATCACCCGCGTGGGCCGATGGATCCGCCGTCTGTCGATTGACGAGCTCCCCCAGCTTATCAACGTCGTGCGCGGGGACATGAGCCTGGTGGGGCCCCGCCCCGCACTTCCCGTCGAGGTCGCCAAGTACGACGCCGAGGCGCTGCGTCGTCTCCTGGTCAAGCCCGGGCTGACCGGCCTGTGGCAGATCTCCGGACGCTCGGACCTGTCCTGGGCCTCGACCGTGGCCCTGGACCGTCACTACGTGGAGAACCGGGGCGGAGCCCTGGACGCGAAGATCTTCGCCGGAACGCTGCGCGCGGTCATCGGCGGAAAGGGAGCCTACTGATGATTACCGGCTACGTCCCCGGCGGCTTCGACATGCTGCACGTGGGGCACCTCAACATCCTCACCGAGGCGGCCAAGCGCTGCGACCACCTCATCGCGGGGGTCGCCACCGACGAGTCGCTGGAGCGGATGAAGGGGCGCGGCCCCATCGTGCCCCTGGCCGAGCGCATGGCCATGGTGGCCGCCCTGCGCATGGTGGACTCCGTGGTCCCCGACTATGACCAGGACAAGCGCCTGGCCTGGAAGCGCTCCCCCTTCGACGTGCTGTTCAAGGGCACGGACTGGGAGGGCACCGACAAGGGTCGCCGTCTGGAGGCCGAGATGGCCGAGGTCGGGGCCTCGGTGATCTACCTGCCCTACACACCCACCACCTCCTCGACGATGCTGCGCCGCACCCTCGTCCAGGAGGTCGCATCCCGTAGTCCCCAAGGGGCCAAGTGACCACTTCACGTAACGACTTCGAGACGCCCGACACCCCGTCGAGCAGCATCGACTCCGCCGCAGCCACCTCCGGTGCCGGTGACGGCGGAAGCAACCGATCCGACTCCGGCACCGCTCAGACCGAACCGTCCGCCGCGGACCGTCCCGGTCTGCTCACCCGTGCCGCCGGCGCCCTGCGCCCCCGGCGGCGCAGCCGGACCTCCCGGTCCGACGACGTTCAGGACGTCGACTCGGGTCTGACCTCCGGCACCACCACCTCCCGGCTGGCCGCGACCTTCCGCATCCCCCAGTCGCGCGCCCAGCGCGTGCGGCTGCGCAAGCGCCTGTCGACGCTGGCCGCCGTCGTCTGCGTCACCGCCCTGGGAACGGCCGCCTGGCTCCACGAGGGCGTGGCCCAGGCCGACCTGCACCTCAATGACGGCGGCGTGTGGGTCACCTCCACCTCCAAGCACCTGGTGGCCCGCCTCAACTACCCCTCCCGCGAGGTCGACGGCGCGATCCGCACCTCCTCGTCCTCCTTCGACGTCACCCAGAACGCCGAGGACGTCCTGGTCCCCGACTCCGGCGACGCCTCCGTCTCCTCGGTCGACCCCTCCCAGGTCGCCTTCTCCGGGCGCACCCAGCTCACCAAGGGCGTGACCATCGCCCAGGGCGGGGACCGGGTCATGGCGGTCGACAAGGTCCAGGGCACCATCCGCGCCGCCAAGGCCAAGGAGGCCGGCTCCCTGACCGCAGCCGCCCCCGTGGTCACCGGCATGCCCGACGTCGTGGCCGCCATCGGCAAGGACGGCGCCATCCACGCCGTCTCGGCCACCAGCAAGTCGCTGGTCTCCCTGGAGACCAGCGACAAGGGCTGGAAGGAGGCCACGAACACCTCCCTGAAGCTGACCGCCGGCACCGATCTGGCGATCACCGCCGTCGGTGACCAGCCCGTGGTCCTGGAGCGCGGCACCGGCATCCTCCACCTGCCCGAGGGCAAGTCCGTCAGCCTGGGGACCTCCGGTCTGGTGCTCCAGCAGCCCGGCCCCGATGCCGACTCGGTCCTGGTCGCCTCCCGCAACGAGCTCATCTCCGTCCCGATGGACGGGGGCAAGGTCACCAGGACGCCGTCGGCCAAGGAGGGCTCCGCCCCCGAGGGCGTGCCCGCTCAGCCGGTGCGCCTGGGCAAGTGCGTCTACGCGGCCTGGTCCGGCTCGGGCCAGTTCGTGCGCAGCTGCTCGGGGCTGTTCGGTGGCGGCACCGACACCGCCCATGACGACAAGCTCGCCGCCTCCTCCGCCCCGGTCTTCCGGGTCAACCGCGACGCCATCGTGCTCAACGACCTGGACACGGGCTCGGTGTGGCTGCCCAACGAGGACCTCGTCCTCATCGACGACTGGACGGACAAGACCGCCCAGACCGACGACAACGCCGATCAGAAGGACGACTCGGCCAACACCTCGGACTCCCAGACCCCGCCGGAGCGTACCGAGGAGAACCATCCCCCCAAGGCGGCCGATGACAGCTTCGGCGTGCGCCCGGGCCGTTCCGCGCTCCTGCCGGTGCTGGCCAACGACTCCGATCCCGACGGCGACGTCCTCACCGCCACCCCCCAGGACAACGGAGGCTCGCTCAAGGCCACCAAGGCCCAGGGCGGACTGGCTCTGCGCATGGACGTTCCGGACAACGCCTCCGGCAGCTTCTCCGTGCCCTACACGGCCGACGACGGCCGCGGCATGAGCGACTCCGCCGTCGCCACCGTCGACGTCCACGGCTGGGACGTCAACGGCGCCCCGAAGCAGATCACCACCCCCACCCTGACCGTCGCCGAGAAGGCCTCAGGCTCCCTGGACGTGCTGGGCCACTGGCTGGACCCCGACGGGGACGACCTCTACCTGGTCTCCGCCCAGGGCGAGGGCCTGGACACCAAGGTCTCCAACGAGGGCACCGTCACGGTGCGCGAGCTGGGTGCCGGCACCGGCACTCGCGACCTGACCGTCACCGTCTCCGACGGCCGGGAGACCACCTCCGGCGTGGTCAAGGTCGACGTGCAGCCGGCCCAGTCGGCCAAGCCGATCGCCAACGCCGACCACGTGCGCGTCGTCGCCGGCTCCAAGGCCGTCGTCTCGCCCCTGGACAACGACACCTCCCCCTCCGGGGGGACCCTGCGCCTGGCCGCGGTGCAGGAGGCCCCGGCCGGGACCTCGATCAGCGTCGACCAGCAGGCCGGTGTCTTCACCTTCTCCACCGAGCCCAACGCCCAGGCCCAGACCTACTACCTCACCTACGACGTCATGGACGGGGCCAACACGGCCCAGGGCATCGTGCGCGTGGATGTCACGCCCAAGGCCGACGCCACCGTGCCTCCCGAGGTCGAGAACGACACCGCCCTGCTGCGCAACGGCGGCTCGACGACCATCGCCCCGCTCACCAACGACTTCGACCCCTCCGGGGGGATCCTGGTCCTGCAGTCGGTCAAGACCCCGCCGGACTCCGGGGTCACCGTCACGGTCGTGGACCACTCCCTGCTGCAGATCAGTGCGGCCAGCACCGTGCCGGCCAACCTGACGGTGGAGTACACGGTCACCAACGGCACCTCCAGCGCCACCGGGAAGGTCGCCATCGTCCCGGTGACCCAGTCCCAGCCCCAGCCGCCGGTGGTCACCAACGACACCGCCGTCGTGCGAGCCGGCGACGTCGTCACCGCCTCCGTCCTGGACAACGACTCCTCCCCCGCCGGTCTCAACCTGTCGGTGGACTCCCAGGTCAGCCTGGTGGGCGACGAGCTGGGCACCGCCTGGGTCAGCGAGAACACCGTGCGCTTCCGCGCCGGCAACCAGCCCGGCCGCACCTCCTACGCCTACACGGCCAAGGATGACCAGGGCCAGACCGCCTCGGGGGTCCTCACCGTGGAGGTGCGCGCCCAGGACGCCGAGCACAACTCCGCTCCCTCACCGCGCAACCTGGAGGCCCGCACCCTGGCCGGCTCGGCCACGAACATCACCGTGCCGCTGGACGGCATCGACCCCGACGGCGACTCGGTGAGCCTCGTGGGCCTCAACCAGGCCCCCTCCCTGGGCTCGGTGGAGATCAACTCCTCGTGGCTGACCTACACGCCCTCCGAAGGGGCCACCGGCACCGACACCTTCACGTACGTCGTCGAGGACCGCTTCGGGGCCCAGGCCACCGGCACAGTCCGGGTGGGCGTGGCCCAGGCCTCACCGCTCAACGTGGCCCCGGTGGCCACTGACGACCTGGTCGTGGCCAAGCCCGGGCGCACCGTGGCCGTGGATGTGCTGTCCAACGACCTGGACACCGACGGCGACAGCCTGTCCCTGGAGGGCGACCCGGTCTCCAGCGACCCCTCCCTGGGCGTGTCCACCCGCGCCGGCCGCCTGGTGCTCGACCTGCCGGAGAAGGAGGGCAACCACTCGGTCACCTACACCGTCTCCGATGGACGCGGCGGCACCGACACCGGCACCGTCACCGTCCAGGTCTCGAGCAACGCCCCCCTGGCCAACCCGGTAGGTGTGGACGACTACGTCACCGTCGACCAGGTCGACGCCAACGGCAAGGTCACCGTCCCGGTCCTGGACAACGACAAGGACACCGACGGCTCGCCGTGGGACCTCAAGCTGTCCTCCTCCGACCCCGACGTCGAGGTGGGCAAGGACTCGCTGAGCCTGACGGTCGGCGAGACCCAGCGGCTCGTGCTCTACACGATCACCGACGCCGACGGGCTGACCGGCCACGCCGTCGTCGTAGTGCCGGCCCGCTCGGCCCTGCGGCCCCGCATCAACCCCTCGGCCGTGCCCGCCCGGGTGCTGGCGGACAAGACCACGGACATCAACCTGTCCTCCTACATCCTCACCCGTGAGGGCACCAAGCCCGTCATCACGGACACCTCCTCCATCCACATGGCCAAGGGCACCAAGGACGCCAAGGTCGCCTCGGGAGGGTCGGCGCTGTCCTTCACCCCCGACTCGGGCTTCACCGGGCAGACCTCGGTGACCTTCACCGTGGCCGACGGCACCGGCTCCGACGCCCTGAGCTCGACGCTCACGCTGCCGATCATCGTGGAGTCCTCGACGAACCGGCCGCCGACCTTCACTCCCACCGAGATGACGGTGGCGCCCGGCGAGGGGGCCGTGACGGCCAACCTGGCGGCCATGGCCACCGACCCCGACCCGAATGACAAGCTCTCCTTCCAGGCCGGTCCCGCCCCCGCGGGATTCGAGATCTCCCTGAGCGGCTCGACACTGTCGGTCAAGGCCTCCGACAAGACCGCCGAGGGCACCACGGGCTCCATCCCGATCACGGTCTCCGACGGCGTCAACCCGCCGGTGAGCGCCTCCCTGCCCGTGCGGGTCAGCGCCTCCAACAAGCCCCTCATGACCACGGCCCCGATCAACCTGGAGTCCCGCAACGGCGAGGCGGTCAGCACCGACGTGTCCAAGGCGGTGAGCAACCCCTTCCCGGACAAGCCGATCACCCTGTCCGGCACCCCGACGATCACCTCCGGCCAGGGCTCGATCAGCGCCTCGGGAACGACCGTGACGATCACGCCCAACAACGGGTTCCACGGCACCATCACCGCGCAGTACAAGGTGCTGGACTCCACCGGCTCGGAGTCCCGGGCCGTCACCGGCACCATCACCGTCCAGGTCGGTGGGGTGGCGCCCGCAGCCCCCTCCGGGTTGAGCGTGACCCCCGTGGACGCCGACTCGGCGCGCGTGTCCTGGACCGACGGCTCCGCCAACGGCTCCCCCATCACCGGCTACAAGGTCAGTGTCAACGGCTCCGAGCAGTCCTGCTCGACCTCGAACTGCCTCATCAGTGGCCTGGCGCCCGGTCAGAGCTACAGCATCCAGGTCGTGTCCACCAACAAGTACGGCGACTCCGAGGCCGCGACGGTGTCCTACCAGCACAACGCCACCGCCAAGACCCCGGCCGCGCCCACGCTGACGGCCGGCTCGGGCAAGGTCACCGCCGCCTGGACCCAAGTGGACGACCCCTTCGGGGGCACGGCGACCTACGACGTGCGCCTGTCCGACGGCACCGTGCAGTCGGGCATCTCCGGGGACTCGGCCTCCTTCGACGTCTCCCCGGGACGCGCCTACACCGCTCAGGTGCGCGCCAGGTCCAGCCAGGGGACGGTCTCGGAGTGGTCCTCCCCGTCCAACTCGGTGACGCCCTACGGCGAGCCCGGCACCCCCGGGACCCCTGTCATCACCCCCAACGGGGACACGGTCACCATCGGCTGGCAGGCCGCCAACGGCAACGGCAGCCCCGTGAGCTACACGCTGCACTACTCCAACGGGCACACCAGCGACTCCAAGAACGTGGGAGGGGCCACCTCCACCACGGTCTCGGTTTCGCGCGGAACCTGGACCTTCTGGGTCGAGGCCGACAACGGTCACGGCTCCAAGACCTCAGGCCAGGCCAGCTACACCTACAAGCCGACCCCGCTGACGCCGTCGACCCCGGCCGTCAAGGCCACCGGCAACAGCGGCGAGCTGTCCGTGAGCTCCTCGCCCCGGGCCGGCAACGGCTGGAGCGTGGGCGAGCTGACGGTGGAGTACTCCGTGGACCAGGTCACCTGGACCAGTTCCTCGACCATCCGGGGACTGAACGACGGGCAGGCCTACACCGTCTACGCCCGCGCCAACGGCGGCGGGCAGTACTCCGACGTCGTCGCCTCCTCGCCGGTGGCGCCCTACGGTCCGCCGTCGGTCCCCTCGGTCAGCTGCGAGCTCACCGGTAAGAAGCAGAAGAAGGTCTCCTGCTCCTGGAGCCCCGGTGCCAACAACGGCGCCAGCGCCGAGTACGAGCAGACCGACGACGGCGGCAAGTCCGTCGAGGACATCGAGATCGGTGACACCTATGACGGCAAGCTCAAGCGCGGCGAGTCGCTCACCTGGTGCGTGCGGGCCAGGACCAACGCCGGCACCTCCGAGTGGGGCTGCGACACCGTCACCCGGCCGTCCAAGCACGACAACGATGACGACGATGATGACGATGACAAGAAGCAGGCCTACCCGGTCGGCACCGAGCAGAAGTTCTACGTGGACTACACGCAGAGGTGCCACCCCTTCGGCCCCTGGGGCACCTGCTACCAGATGGTCTTCGACATCACCGGAAACCCCAACAGCACCGTGTCCTGCGGCTACTGGTACTGGGACACCTGGAACTGGCAGCCCGCCTGGAACGAGGAGGAGATCGCCCTGGATAAGAACGGCTACGCCCGGCACAAGTTCCCCCACCGGACACCGAACTGGGACCAGACCATCACCTGCACCCAGCAATAACCGGTTCATTAACCGGATCGATGCCCAGTACGCAACAAGTCACACACCCACCTCTCTCCACCCGAAGGATCATTGATTCCATGCCGATGACTCCCGAGAACGCGACATGGTTCGCTGACGCCTTCTCCACCATTGTCAACAACGTCGGTCAGGCGCTGCTCGACAAGGAGGACGTAATCAAGCTGGCCCTGACCACCATGCTCTCCGAGGGCCATCTCCTGCTCGAGGACGCCCCCGGCACCGGCAAGACAGCCCTGGCCCGGGCCCTGGCGGCCTCGGTGCAGGGGACGCACTCTCGCATCCAGTTCACCCCCGACCTGCTGCCCAGCGACATCACGGGCGTGACGATCTACGACCAGAAGACCGGCACCTGGGACTTCCACGCCGGCCCGATCTTCTCCTCCATCGTCCTGGCCGACGAGATCAACCGGGCCAGCCCCAAGACCCAGTCGGCCCTCCTGGAGGTCATGGAGGAGTCCCAAGTGACGGTCGACGGCGTGCGTCACACGACCGAGCGCCCCTTCATGGTCATCGCCACCCAGAACCCCATCGAGCAGGCCGGCACCTACCGCCTGCCCGAGGCCCAGCTCGACCGCTTCCTCATGAAGACCTCCGTGGGCTACCCCAACCGGGAGGCGCTCACCCGGATCCTGTCGAGCTCGGCTCACCCGGACCGCTCCAAGAGCCTGTCCGCGGTCGTGGCCTCCTCCGTGGTGGCCTCCATGGCCGACCTCGCCGCCGAGAACCACATCGAGAACTCGGTGCTGGACTACATCGGGGCGCTGGTGGAGGCCACGCGTGCAGCCGACGAGACCCGCATGGGCGTGTCCACCCGTGGTGCCATCGGCATGGCTCGGGCCGCCCGGGTGTGGGCGGCCTCCCAGGGCCGCAGCTACGTCCTGCCCGACGATGTCAAAGACCTCGCCGAGGTCGTGTGGGCCCACCGCCTGGTCATGGACCCCGACGCCGAGTTCACCGGCGCCACCGCCTCCGGCGTCATCACCGCCGCGCTGGCCCAGGTCCCCGCCCCCACGACCCGCGACTGAGCCGTATGACGCCTCAGACGACGTCGCAGAAACCTGCCCTCCAGGCCCGTCCGGGCTCGGCGGGCGGGACCGGCGCATCCGCCTCCTCCGCCGCAGCCCCCACCTCCTCGGGGGCTCCGGCCTCCGCGCAGCCCGCAGCATCGGCTGCGTCGTCGACCTCCACGAACGAGGCCCTGACCGCCAGGCCCTCGCAGTCCCGACTGGCCGCAGCGGCCGCGGTGGCACTGCGACCGCTGCGCTGGCTGCTGCACACCGTGACCCCCATCGGATGGGGCAGCCTGGTGCTGCTGGCGGCCTGCGGACTGACCGGGGCCGTCATGGGCTGGCAGGAGGCGTGGAGCGCCGCGGCCGCCGTCGGCATCGTCGCGGTGAGCGCCTGGCTGTGGCTCATCCCCCGCCGCGGCTACTCGGTCAACCACAACCTGCTCGAGTCCCGCGTCACCGTGGGCGACCACGCCCTCATCCGTCTGACCGTCACCAACCCCCGTACCCGGCCGCTGCTGCCCTCGCGCATGGAGATGCCGGTGGGGCCGGGGCGTGCCGTCTTCGTCGTCCCCACCCTGACCCCCGGGGCCGTCCACGAACGCGGCTTCGTCCTGCCCACGCAGCGCCGCGGCATCGTCACCGTCGGTCCGGTCCTGGCGGTCCAGCGAGACCCGGTGGGGCTGCTCCAGCGCGAGCGCTCCCTGAGCACCCCGCAGCACATCCACATCCACCCGCGCACCGTGCGCCTGGGCACGGTCCTGCACGGCGTCCTGCGAGACATCGAGGGCGCCGTCACCCAGGACCTGTCCAGCTCCGACGTCGCCTTTCACGCCCTGCGCGAGTACGTCCCCGGCGATGACCGGCGCAACGTCCACTGGCGCACCACGGCCCGCACCGGCCGGCTCATGGTGCGTCAGTTCGAGGAGACCCGCCGCTCCAGCCTGCTCGTCCTGCTGTCCACCCGTCAGGACGACTACGCCGGCGAGGAGGACTTCGAGACCGCGGTGTCCATCGCCTGCTCACTGGCCATGGACGCGATCCAGGACGGGCGCGAGGTCCGCTTCATCACCCAGATCGGGGCTCTGCCCACCTCCTCCGCCCTGCGGATGCTGGACACGTCCTGCCTGCTGAGCACCGGTGAGGACGACTACGGCTGCGACCTGCTGGTGCGACACGCCTGCACGGCGCACCCCGATGCCTCTATCGTCGTCCTCGTCACCGGCCAGCAGGTCGACCGCGCCGTGCTGGCCCGGGCCCGCGGCTTCGCACCGCTGCCCATGGTGACCGTTGCCCTGCGCGCCGGCCAGCGCGGCCTGTCGCGCCACCACGCCGGAACGATGCCGGTCGTGGACATGGACCGTCTTGAGCAGCTTCCCACCGCCCTGAGGCGAGCACTATGACCCCCACGACAACCCTCACCACCGCATCCCCCCGCACCGCGGGCTCCCCGATCTCTGGCGCCTCGCCGGCCGGGGCGCTCTCTCCGGCTGAGGCTCCCTCGCAGGTCACCGCCGCACCCTCCGGAGGCTCGGACGAGTCGCCCTCCCCCTGGTCGACGGCGACATCGTCGCGCACGCGCAGTCTCTACAGCAACGAGACGACTCGTCAGGCCCGCTCGATCACCGGCGCCGGACCGCTCCTGTCGCGTCCCTCCCGGCCGGCGCTCTCCGCCCGCCGCTTCCTGCCTCCCCGGCGTGGCGCCAAGCCACCCACGCCGGCCGCCGCCGCCCTCGAGCTGGTCCTCATGGCCGGGATCCTCGCCATCGGCGCGGTCCCCTTCCTGCCGATCTTCGCCTCCGTGGTGGGTTGCCTCGCCGTCGGCTACGGCGCGCTTATCGGCGCCCTGACCTCCATGCTCTGCTCGCGCCTGCGCCTGTCGGTGCTGCCGAGCATGGCGGCCCTGGCGCTGGTCCACGTCCTGGTGGCCCCGTGGCTGCTGACCGACGTCGGCTCCGGGACCGCGGCGATCAAGACGGTGCTGGGCTCCACGATCACCGTGTGGCGCGACGCCTTGACCGTGCCGATGCCGCTGAGCTCCTTCAGCGGCATGACGGTGCTGCCCTGGATGACCGGTCTGGTGGTCTCGGCGCTGGCGACCCGCCTCATCCTGGCGGGCCGTGAGGTCCTGGCCGGCCTGACCCTGACCTGCCTGCCCGCCGTCGGCATCGGCTGGGGCGGGCAGGAGACCGTGCGCCCCACTGTGCTGGGCGTCCTGTTCGTCGTCGGGATCCTGGCCCTGTGGACCTGCGGCTCCCTGCGGCAGCGGCGCAGCCACGTCGTCGAGGCCCTGGACCTGAGCTCCTTCTCGACCACCTCGGGCGCCACGAGCGCCCGCTCCACCGGGGACCTGGGGCGGGCGGCCCTGCGCGGAACGGTCATCGCCGCCGTGCTGCTGCTGGTCACCTCCCTGGCCGCCATGGTCCTCACCCCCGCCGCCCCCGCCTCCCGGACGGTGGTGCGCGACCTGTTCCAGCCGCCGCTGGACGTGACCGAGTACGCCAGCCCCTTGTCCCTGGTGCGCACCCTGGAGACGGACAAGGCCCACACCCGGCTCATGAAGCCGATCAACCTGCCCTCGGGCGGACGCATCCGCATCGCCGCCCTGGACTCCTACGACGGCCTGTCGGCCCACATCGGTCAGAACGAGAACGGCCAGTCGCGCTTCGAGCGCATCGGCGACAAGACCCAGCTGACGGCCAACCGGCTCGACGGACGCAAGCAGACCTCCTCCCTGACCATCGAGGACTACAGCTTCCCCTGGGTGCCCACCATGCCCGAGACGATCCGCATCGAGTCCTCCGGGCCGCGTCAGTCGGCCCTGCGCGAGGGCATGTACTACGACAAGTTCTCCTCCACCGGGATCGCCACCAGCGGCCTGGCATCGGGTGACGTCCTCACCGAGCGGGTCGCCCCCTACACCGCGCCCTCCGAGGCCGCCCTCAACAAGGCCTCGCTGGCGCAGACCTCGCTGGGACCGGTCGAGCAGGTACCGTCGTCGGTGGCCTCCCTGGCCAAGGAGATCGTCGGGGCCGAGTCCAACCCCATCGCGCAGGTCCGGGCGCTTCAGCAGCGCCTGCGCACGAGCTACTACTCCGACGGCACCAAGAGCCCCTCCCAGCCCGGGCACGGGGCCGCCCGTATCGCCTCCATGGTGGAGGCCGACTCCCTCATCGGCGACGACGAGCAGTACTCGGTGCTCATGATGCTCATGTGCCGCTCGCTCAACATCCCGGCCCGCGTCGTCATGGGCTTCGACCCGGCCACTGACGGCGACGCCAAAACCGTCACCGGCGAGGATGTCAAGGCCTGGGTGGAGATTCCCTTCGAGGGGCTGGGCTGGGTGTCCTTCGACGTCACGCCGGACCGCGACCAGGTTCCCCAGCAGCAGACCACCCAGAAGGTCTCCAACCCCGAGCCCAACGTCCTCCAGCCCCCGCTGCCCAATGAGGACCCGGCCCAGCTGCCCCCCAACTACGAGGACCCGCAGCGCGACGACCCCCAGGACAAGGACAAGGGCGGTCTGCCGACGGCGGTCATCGCCGTCGGAGGCTCCGTCCTGGCGATCGCGATGATCGTGGGCTCGGTCCTGGGGTGGAAGGCCTGGCGGCGCCGACGCCGGCGCGCACGTACCGGCGTCGGCAAGGCCCTGGGAGCCTGGGAGGAGATCCTCGACCGGGCCCGCGACCTGGGGCGCTACCCCGGGTGGGGGGCCACTCGGAGGGAGGCGGCCGCGCAGCTGGCCCCTCACTTCCCGCAGGTCGATCTGCCTCGATTCGCCGGAGCAGTTGACACCCAGGTCTTCAGCTCCGGGGAGCCGCCATCGTACGCTCTAGGGGAGTTGTGGGAATCCTCAGATGCGATCGTCCGCTGCATGGGGGCGGACCGCTCGCGCCTGGGACGGGTATGGGCCCGTTTGTCCCCGCGCTCCCTCGTCCATCCCGCCGACAGGCGGTCACGTCGACCCAGGAGGTTGCGGTCATGACGATCACTGCTGACGCCCGTAGCAGCGCCTCGACCGCTGCGGGCCGACCGACGTCCTCCCGTCCGTCCGATGACGCGCCGCGCACCGACGTCGTCAGTCCGTACGGCACGGCGCCGAGCGCCCCCGGTGATCCGCACGGCGGAGCGCAGACGGCCGACTCCCACGGCTCGGAGCCCGACGCGGCCCGGGCCGGCGCGCACACGCCCTCAGCTGTGCATCGCCGCCTCCCCCCGGCCCCGGTGCGGGCACGTGTTGTTGCCGGGGTCATCGACCTCGTCATCGGTTCGCTTCTGGTCGGGGGCCTGACCACGGTCATCTGGCAGGTGGGCGGCCGCCCGGCCCTGACCAGCGGGCTCATCGCCTTCGGTCTGGTCGTCGGGGCACGCTGGCTGGCCATCGCCGCCACCGGCTGGTCCCTGGGAGGGCGCCTGCTCAGGATCCGCATGCTGGGGGCCCGCAACCAGACCCCCTCACCACTGGGCTCGTTCCTCCACGCCGATCTCATCCTGGCCGTCAGCATCACCACGCTCGGCCTGGGCACCATCGCGCTCATGCGCACGGCGGCCGCCGACCCCGAGGGGCGCGGATGGCACGACAAGCTCTCCGGGATGGCGCTGCTCAACGCCCGCAGACCGAGGCGTCCCGCACGACCTGCTCCCTCAGAGGCCGGGTCGGCACACCGCCCAGTCACCGAGCCCGCTTCCCTCGGCCCCCGGGCCGACGCCGGTGCCGTGGCACCGGAGGAGCCCGAGGCGTCCTCCGCTCAGGACATCGGTGAGGCCTGGGACGCCGCCAGGCGCGCGTCTCTCTCCTCCCCCGCCGAGCGCAGCGCCGCGGGCCAGGAACCCGCCGCGGAACTGTCCACTCAGGCCCCCGAGAAGTCAGGCGAGTCCGCCCCCCGCACTCGGCCCTCCGAGCGAGCCGTGCGCAAGACCGAGAAGAAGGCGGGCAAGACGGCACGGGGCAGGAAGCCCAGGAAACGCGGCCCCCGTCCGGGCTCGACGCGCGCCAGGGCCGGCCAGGAGACGGCACAGGAGACCCAGCAGGCCGCCACCGCGGGCGCCCAGAGCGCCACCGAGGCCGGCATCACCGACTCCTCCGGCAGGAACGCATACCCGACGACGTCGGATCCGGTCTCCTCCTCGATCCGTCGGCCCCGTCCGGCCCGACCCGCGCGCCATGCCGGTCGCGCCCTGAAGGCCGGTTCCTCCGACGGCTACGCGCCTGCGGTCTCAGGAGGCTCCGCCGCAGGCCAGGCCGCGAGCACGGATGCCGCAACGATCGCAGCCGCGCCTCAGGTCACCGTCAAGGCCACCAAGGCGGCGACCGTGTCATCGTCCGCCTCCGCGAAGTCGGCGGCGGAGGCCGGTCCGGCCATTGTGGACACCGACGCCGAGGCCGTCGCCGTCGCTTCGGCCACCCCCATGGATCCGCAGGCATCCGCTGCCATGGCCGCGGCCCGGGCCGACTCCCGTCCGGCCGTGGCAGAAGCATCGAAGCCCTCGACGGGGCCGGCCGACGAGGACACCGTCGCAACCGCCCCCGAGGCCGCGGAGGACGCCGCTCCCCCGGCTCACCAGGATACGGAGCCGGCACCGCTCGCCCCCGCCGGGGCCACCGAGCCGGAGGCGGACGACGCCGCCCCGGCCGCATCATCGCAGCCGGCCGTCCCAGCACCGGCCGAAAAGACGACCGAAAAGACGATCGAAGAAACGGCAGAGGAAGCTGAGGAGGCGGTTGACGAGCACGCCGTGGAACCGGTCGATGAACCGGCTGCGGACGTCGAGGAACCGTCCAACGAGCCGTCTGAGGCGGATACCGAGGAGCCGCCGGTGGCCGCATCATCCGACTCCGACGACGCCCCGACGCAGCAGCCCTCGCAGACGGATTCCGAAACCGCTACGCTCGACGTCGTGGAGGACGCGCCGTCTCAGTCCACGGATGCCGCCGACAGCCAGGGTGACGAGGCCGAGAAGCCCTCGTCCCACGCACCGCCCTCCCTCAGCACCCAGCCGATCAGCAGCAGTCCGAAGCGACGACGCCCTCAGCGGAATCCTCCAAAACTGCTGCCGATTCCGAGGCAACAGAGTCCTCCACGTCGCACGATGCGACTTCCACACCACAAGTCCCGCGCTCGAAAGCCACAAAACCCGTAACATCACAAACGATGGAACCACGACACGCCCACGCCCAGCGCTGGAGGATTCAGCCCGGTCACACCGGCAAGAAGACCTCCGGCTCGTCTGCTGCACCCGCCGAGGATCAGCGAGAGTCGGTGTCACAGCCCGGCGTTCCTCGTCGCGAGAGCCTCTTCGCCTCTGATCGGCAGCGCTTCGCTGCCGGAGCAGGCCCCGTCCCGGAGGTAGCGCACACCTTCGACACCTCCAGCATCCTGCCCTCAGGGGACCGCAACACGCAGGCCCTCATCGACTCGGTGCCCTGGTCCTCGGTTCCCACCTCGGTCGATGCCGCCACGGTGGACTCCCTGCCGGAAGGAGCCATCGTCTCCGACGACGGCCTGCCGCAGCAGCCGAAGACGGTTTCGGCGCCTGCGCAGCACGCGTCCCCGATGGATCTGACCAACCCGGCCACCGTGCCCGGTGGTGTGCCGGCCTCCTCTGAGGGGAACACGCACCCGACCGTGCGCAGTCACCGCAGCCACGCTCGGACCTCCGCCGGCAGCGCAGCAAGCACGGCCGCTGCGGAGGGGAGCTCCGCGCGCCGGTCCCACGCCTCGCACCGCTTCTCGGGACCGGGTATCCCCTCTCCCGCGGATGAGCGCGCCGTCCCCGGCGAGTCCCGCAGCGATGCCACCGCCGCGGAGGCCGGCGCCGCTCGTCACGAGCGCTCCGCCTCCGCCCAGGCGTCGGCGCAGCCCCACACCGGCGCGTCCAGGCACGGTGCCGGCAGCATGCCGGAGGCGGCCGCGCCTGCCTCCGCCCCCGCAGCAGGCGTCTCTCTGCCCCCGCTCACCCCGGTTCCCGCCGCAAGCGCCCAGACCGCCACACCGTCGCTGCCGTCGGCCTCCTCGGCCGCCCCGGCCCTGTCGGTGCGTCTCGTCCCGCTGCTGGGCGGCAACCCGATCGTCATCCATGAGCCCACGGTGGTGGGACGCGACCCCGACAACATCTCGGCCTACCCCGGGGCGGAGCGCGTGGCTCTCGACGATCCCACGCGCTCGGTGTCCAAGACGCACGCGGCGATCTTCCCGCTGCTGGACGGGGTGTGGGTCACCGACCTGCACTCCACCAACGGGACGCGGGTGGAGTACCGCGACGGGCGCACCGTCGAGGCCGTACCGGACAAGGCGCTGTCCGCCCTGGAGGGCAGCACGATCTTCTTCGGCCGCATCGCCTTCAAGGTGGAGGTCGTCTGAGTTCCGCACCGGTTCCCTCAAGCGCTGGGGCCCGCACTCCTGTCCGGGAGTGCGGGCCCCAGCGTCTATGTCTCGACGGCGCTCACTTCAACGATGTCTCGGGCGTGATCGCCCTCGGGAGGCGACCTCAGGGAGTGTCGACGCAGGCGGTCTTGGCCGGCGAGGCCTTACCGTCCGCGCGCACCGCGGTGACCTCGAGGCAGGTGCGCGCCGGCTGGGCGTTGACGGTGACCTCGTTGGTGCGGGTGGAGTCCACCTCGGTCTCCTCATCGGGCAGCTTGACCCGGTAGAGGTAGCTGCCGGACCAGTTCGTCTCCGGCTCACCCCAGGTGAACTTCACCGTGCCGTCACCCTGTGCCTCGCCGACGATATCTCCCACCATGGGCACTGAGGCCTGCAGGGGGTTGGCGTCGGGCTGCGGGGCGATCGTGGCAATGGGGTTGTTGGGCTTCTTCTGCTTGTCCTGGTTCTGGGAGACGACGATCGCGGCGACGACGGCGGCGACCATGGCCACGACCAGCAGACCGGTCAATACGGCCCGCATGCGGTTGGGGCGGCTCGACTCAGCGGCCTCCGAGTCCGACGACGAGCCCTTGTCCTCACTGTCGGGCTCCACCCGCATGGCGATGTGCTCGCTGGTGACGTCGACCTGGTTGAAGACCCCCATCTTCGTGGCGGTGTCGGCCTCGTCGGGGTTGGGACGCCGGGCGGACTTCGCGGCCTTGTCCGGCTCCTGGAACAGGTCGACCGTCGTGATGGGCAGGTCGAGCTCGGCCTGGACCTGCTGGAGCGCCCGGGCGAAGGCCAGCGCCGTCGGGTAGCGCGAGTCCGGGTTCTTGTCCATCGCCACCGACAGCACGCGGTGCAACGACGGCGGGGCGTCCTGACGCCCCAGCGGCGGCAGGGGGTCCTTGACGATACGGCGGGAGAGCTCGTAGACGTCCGGGATGCCGTCGGTCTCGAAGGGGCTGCGCCCCGTGAGCATCGCGAAGGTGGTCGCGCCCAGGGAGTAGATGTCGGAGGCCGGGTTGGCCGAGCGCATCCCCACCAGCTGCTCGGGGGGAGCCCAGGGCACGCTCATCCCCCGCAGTTCCTCGGCCCCCTCCGGGCCGCTCATGGCGGAGATGCCGAAGTCGGAGAGCACCGGGCGGCGGTAGGTGGTGAACAGAATGTTGGCGGGCTTGATGTCCCGGTGGACGATGCCGGCCCGGTGAGCGGTCTCCACCGCTCCGGCGATCTGAATCGCCGTCGACAGGGTCTCAGCGACATTGAGGGGACCCTGGCGCAAGATGGCGCCCAGCTGCGGCGGCGGGCAGTACTCCATGACCAGGAAGGGGTGGCCGTCGGCGGAGACGCCCGCGCCGTAGATGGACAGGATGGCCGGGTGGGAGGAGACCCGCGCCATGAGGTTCGCCTCCGACTCGAAGCGGGAGGCGGTCTTGTCCTCCACGTCAGCGTTCATGACCTTGACCGCGACCTCGCGGCGGGGCATGTGCTGCTCGAAGAGGTAGACCGTGGAGTAGCCTCCCGCTCCGAGTCTCTCCAGGTACGTGAACCCGGAGATGACCGGAGGCGGTCCCTTGTGATCCAGCATCAGGGGAGGTTCTCAAAGGCGAGGGTCTGACCATCGCCGAGGTCGAGGACGTCTCCGCTGCGCAGGAGCACCGGATTCGCCGAGGACAGGCGCACGGGCGCCTCGTTCTGGCGGTTGAGAACGGTGCCATTGCAGTTGCCCAGGTCCTGGGCCAGAACGCTCCACGCATCCAGGTCGATGAGGATGTGGTTGCGGGAGACGAGCTGGTTGGGGCTGGCGACAGTCAGCGGACGGAGGGGGACCTCCGCGACGCTGCTGATGTCGTCGGCCACAGGGTTGCGACCCACCAGGAGGGGACGGTTGAGCTCGATGCTCTCGCCGCCGGAGGTGACCACGCGCCCCAGAGGGGGGCAGGCCACCGACTTGGCCGGACGGTTGAGCTCAGCTCCGCAGACGCGGCACACGGTGTAGTTCGTGGGGTTGGGGTGGCCCTGGGGGCACACCGCCGACAGCACGATCCGGATGGCGTCGGGTTCACTGGGAGAGCTCGCCGAGACCGGGGAGGCCGGGCTGGAGGGCCCGGTTCCCACGAGGGAGACGAGCTCGCCGACCAGGTCCTCGGGCAGACCGTTAATGGTCTGCCCATCGTGGTCCCCGCGACCGAGCTCGGCAGTCGCCGGCTCACCGACGGAGGGCTGCACGAGCTCGACCATTGCGGCATCCACGGCCGCGGATCCGGGCGACTCGACGACCTCCGCCGACTGGCTCGGCTCCAGGGGACCGAGCCCCTGGTTGAGCAGCTCGGCGCGCAGCTCCTGGGAGAGGTCCTCGGGCAGACTGTTGATGGTCTGTCCGTCGTGGTCCCCGGAGCGTACGGGCTCTTCCTCGGCGTGCGCCTGCGCGGCGGCCTCGGCAACAGCAGTGGCCTCCGCGACCACGGCGGCCTCGGCGGCCTCAACGGGCACGAAGTCGGCCGGGGTCTGGGCGACCTCGGTGACCTCGGCGGCAGCGTCCTTGATACCAGCAGCCTCAAGATCCTCGCTCGACGGGGGCGGAGGGGGCGGGATCATGGCCTCTGCCTCCTGAGCGGAGGGGATCGGCAGGGCCGGGATATCGAAGACGGGGGCGATCAGCAGATCCTCATCGGAGGTCTCCGGTGAGGACTCAGTGGCGGCCTCGGCGGCCTCAGGGGTCTGGGCTTCCGGGGTCTCGTCGGGAGTCTCTGAGGACTCGGGCAGCTCTGGCGACGGCGTCACCTCAGTCGCCTCAGCGGCCTCGGAGATGCCGGCCACGACGGCCAGCAGGTCAGCGGGTCCCTCGGAGTCGGAGATCAGGCCCGACTCCTCAGCAGCATCGGAGTCCTCAGCGGAGTCCTCCGACTGACCGGCGGCTTCAGCGGCCTCAGCGCTCTCGAGGGACGCGGCGAGCTCAGCACCATCGAGGGCCTGTTGCTCGGCGTTGTCCTGCGCGATCTCGATGAGGTCGTCGACGACGTCGGCGGATTCGGCGGTCTCGGCAGGCGCCCCTTCAGACGAGTCGTCCTGCTCCGAGTGGTCCGACGAGGCGGACTGACGGCGCGAGGCGCGACGCGATGCCCGACGGGAGGACCGAGAGGTCCTCACGGCAGCAGCAGGGGTTCCGGCGGAGCCGGCAGAAGCGGTGGAGTAGTCAGGACCAGCCGGGTCAGGGTCATCGTCGTCGGAGTCACCGGACCCCTTCGACGATGCACGGCTGGGGGACGGGGTCCCGCTCGACTTCTCCGATCCACGCAGCACCAGGTGGCCGGTGCTCACGACGGCGTCGACCGCCGGGCGGCGCACCTGTCCGGCGCCGTCGGGTGCGCTGACGATGACCGAGTTGGGGGCGGTCACCGTCGTCTCGAACCAGGTGGTGACCGCGGAGGCGTCCAGCGCCTTGCCGTCGACCTCCATCTGCGGGGCACCGCGCAGTGCCACGTGGAAGACGTCCTCGGGTGCTGAGACGGCGAGCACGAAGTCCGGGATCGCACCCAGACGTCCACCCATCCCCATCACCAGCTCATCCAGGGCCCGCGTCAGCGAGGCCTCCTCACTGCGCAGCAGCCGCCACAGGCGCTCGGTGAGGTCCTGCGGCACCGACGGGGGCAGGATCATCACAGCACGTGGCGTGACCACGCCTGTCCACGAACCCTCGGTCCACCAGACCTCGTTGTTCGCGCTGCTGTTCGGGCTGTTTGTCATCATTTTTCTCCTCAACGGACGATACAGACACCGTCACCCAAGTATGCCTGCCGTCCCCGGTGCACGTACTCCGGTCGGCCGGGTGAGAGTCGGTGAACGCCCTCCTCGTCCTCGATGTGGGTTCCGTTCGTCGAACCCAGATCTGTGACGAGTACCCCATCCGAAGCGGGCGCGAACAGGGCGTGCGTCTTGGACACGGAGTCCTCCGAACGGAGCACCGCGACGAGCTGCGCATCGGGGTGGGACTCGATCGGGGCCGGCCGGCGCCCGAGAACAATCGGCCCCAGAACTGGGATTACTGAGCCCTCAACCACCAGGGAACAGGCCGACACCGAGGTCGGCCTGGCGCTGAGAAGAACTGTTCCAGCCAGTCGGTCGAACCAGGTGCGCTGTTCAGCACGCCATAGTGAGAGGATCCACAACACCAGGGGGGCCAGACCTGCGGTTGCCACCAAAGAGAGGCCCAAAAATGCGACGTAAATCACCGCAGAGCGTCCAGGGGGACTGCTTGTGTCCGCCACCCTCCGCAGCCGGACCCCCGTCACCAGCCCGCCGGGTGTGGCGCCTGTCATTGCCATCATGGCAGTCATCACAGCAATAAGCAGCACAACCGCCCCGACAGCGAATAAGATTCCACAGCAGCGCTCCGTGACGGCACACAGTGCGATGATGAGCCCCGCATCCACCAGCACGCGGACCACACGTCGGCGTGCGGATGCAGGCATAATTGTCGTATGTCGCTCTCGGGTCCTCATAGGACAGACATGGTAGGCGCCCAGCCCACTGCCTCGCAGTCGGACGAGGTCTCGGAAGGAACACACAGTGCAGATCGCGGTCACTCCTGATCCCCAGCGATGGGTGATCATCCCGCCCTTCCCACCGCCGGGATGGGCGCGGGAGGAGGCCAGGCACCGCAGCGCCCACCTGGGAGTGACCGGGCCGCAGTGGCGCTCCGAGCTGGAGTCCCTGCTCAACGAGCTGCAGGCCATGGAGCGCCAGGGCCGCTTCGCCCGCCTCATGCATATCGACGACGTCGCCCACCCGCCCTTCGTCATCGACCTCAGCCTGGAGATCGCCAAGGATGACGGCTCCAAGGAGGGACGTCGCGCCACCCAGCGCCAGATCGTCGCCGCGCTCCTGCCCGAGGCCGAGCTGGTGCGCCTGCGGCCGGGCCCGGACATGGTGGGGTTCTCCGCCTTCTACGAGTCCAACGGCCCCACCCAGGGCGTCGTCGTCCTGAGGTTGGCGGGACTGCCCACGGTCCCGGTGGACCTGGTCATGCGCCTGTGGGGCGCCGCCGCTGAGGACATCGCCCCCAACCTGGATCATCTCGTCGAGCTGGCCCGCCAGGTCGCCCCCGTCGTCTGATCGGCGCAGACGGCCCGGGTGTCCGTGAGCAGCGACGTCGCCACTGACCTCCCCGATCCCTCTCCCCGAGCCCCGTTCCCTCCCCACCGCTTCCAGCGACGAGGCCCCGCCAGGGCGCAGAGGCACCGCCCCTCAGGCCTCCAGCGCCTCCGCCGCCTCGAGCCACTGCTCCTCCAGATCGGCGTGGGTCGCCTCAGCGGCCACGAGCTCACGGCCGAGCTCGGCCAGCTCCCCCACCCGGTTCGGATCGGCCGAGACCTCCTCCATGCGCGCGTGCAGAGCGGCAAGCGACTGAGCCGCCCGCTCCATCTTCCGCTCAATGCGCCCCAGGGCCTTGCGGGCCTCGTGCCGACGGGCCCCGCTGGAAGCACTGCGCTCAGAAGAGGCCTCCGCTGCCGCCCGCGTCGCCGCAGATGCCGCAGCGCCCGCTGAGGCTCTAGGGCTCCCGGCGCCGCCCATGGCCTCGCGGCGCATCTGGAGATACTGCTCGACCCCGCCGGGCAGATCACGCACACTGCCGTCGCCCAGCAGCGCCACCTGGTGGTCGGTCACCCGTTCCAGGAGGTAGCGGTCGTGGGAGACGACCACGAGGGTGCCGGGGAAGGAGTCGAGGATGTCCTCGACGGCGGCCAGGGTGTCGGTGTCCAGGTCGTTAGTGGGCTCGTCGAGCAGGAGCACATTGGGCTCGGTCATGAGCAGGCGCAGAAGCTGGAGCCGGCGGCGCTCCCCGCCGCTGACCTCCCCCACCCGGGTCCAGGCCCGCTGACGGGTGAAGCCCAGGCGCTCCACGAGCTGGGCCGCGGTCATCTCCTTGTCCCCGACGACGACCCTCTCCCCCACCATGGCCACGGCCTCGACGACGCGCAGGTCCGCGAGCGCGTCGAGCTCGTGGGTGGACTGGGACAGGGTGGCCACCTGGACGGTCTTGCCGCGGGCGACACGGCCTTCAGTGGGCTCCTGGACGCCTTCGAGCAGGCGCAGCAGAGTGGTCTTGCCGGCGCCGTTGACGCCGACGACGCCGACGCGCTCACCGGGGGCGAGCCGCCAGGTAACCCGGCGCAGGACCTCCCGCTGGGTCGCCTCGCCGGAGTCGGTGGGCGGCCCGGGGTAGCGCACGGTGACGTCCTCCAGGTCGAGGACCTTCTTGCCCAGGCGGGCCGTGGCCATGGCGGTCAGGGCCACGGTGTCGCGCGGGGGCGGCACGTCGGCGATGAGGGCCTCGGCGGCATCGATGCGGAAGCGGGGCTTGGAGGTGCGGGCGGGGGCGCCGCGGCGCAGCCAGGCCAGCTCCTTGCGCAGGAGGTTCTCCCGCTTGACGGCGGCCACGGCGGCCTGGCGGGCGCGCTCGGCCCGGGCCAGGACGTAGGCGGCGTACCCGCCGTCGTAGGTCTCGATGCGGCCGGCCACCTGGGGGCGCCCGCCGCCGGGGTCGATGCCGGGGACGACCTCCCAGACGTTGGTGCAGATGGCGTCCAGGAACCAGCGGTCGTGGGTGACGGTGACCAGGGCGCCGGAGGCCCGGCCGCCCGGGCCGTTGAAGCGGGCCCGCAGGTGGCGGGCGAGCCAGTCCACGCCCTCGACGTCGAGGTGGTTGGTGGGCTCGTCGAGGATGACGACGTCGGCGCGGCGGGTGAGGACGGCGGCCAGGGCGACGCGGCGGCGCTGGCCCCCGGAGAGGGTGGCGACGTCGGCGGACAGGTCAAGGTCGGCGATGAGGCCGGCGTGGATGTCACGCACGGCCGGGTCGGAGGCCCACTCGTGCTCGGGGGCCCGGCCGTGGATGGCGGTGCGCACGGTGGCGCCCGGCGGCAGGTCGTCGGCCTGGCTCAGGACCGCCACGCTCACGCCGCCGGTGCGGGTGACGCGGCCGCCGTCGGGCTCGCGCCGACCGGCCAGGGCCGCCAGGAAGGTGGACTTGCCGGCACCGTTGGGGCCCAGGACGCCGACGCGGGTGCCGTCCTCCAGTCCCAGGGTGACCTCGTCCAGGAGCAGGCGGGAGCCGACCGTCAGGCGCAGGTTCTCCACGCCGAGCAGGTGCGCCATCAGCCCACCACCCGGGCGCCGGCCACGGGGGCGTCGGCGCGCAGGACCTCGGCGACCAGGCCCGAGGCCTTCAGTGCGCGCGAGACCCGTTGGGCGCTGCCGGGGTCCTCGACGAGGGCGGCGATGGTGGGGCCGGAGCCGGAGACGATGGCACGCAGGGCCCCGGCCTCCTCGGCCACGGCGATGACCTCGGCCAGCTCGGGGCGCAGGTCGAGGGCGGCGGCCTGGAGGTCGTTGTGGAGGGAGCCGGCCAGGGCGCGGGCGTCCCCGGCGCGTAGGGCGGCGGTGAGGGCCTCGGGCACGTCGCGCACGGCGGGCTGCCCGCCACCGGTCAGCTCATCGAAGCGCCGGAAGACCGCCGGGGTGGACAGGCCCTCCTCGGCCAGGGCGAAGACCCAGTGGTAGGCGCCCCGGGTCATGATCGGGGTGACCAGGTCGCCGCGGCCGCTCCCGACGGCGGTGGCCCCGGTCAGGGGGAAGGGGACGTCGGCCCCCAGGCGCGCGGCCAGGGCGGAGAGCTCGGGCAGGGACAGGCCCGTGCCCCACAGGGCGTTGCAGGCCACGAGGGCGGCGGCGGCGTCGGCGGATCCTCCGGCCATCCCGCCGGCGACGGGGACGCGCTTGCGCAGCAGGAGGTCGACGCCCTCGCTGACACCGGTGGTCTGCGCCAGGAGCGTGGCAGCCCGCACGGCCAGGTTGGACTCGTCCACCGGCACGTCGCCGTCGGGCTCCTCGAGGGTGAGGGTGACGGTGCCGTGGTCCTGGGCGGACTGCCTGCGGGCGGTGACGGTCTCGATGAGGCGGACCGCCTGGAAGACCGTGGTGAGCGGGTGGTATCCGTCGGGACCGGGGGCGCCGACGGACAGGAAGAGGTTGACCTTGCCGGGGGCCTCGACGCGCACCGAGCTGGCCGAGCCGCTGCGGGGCGGCACGGTGGACTCGCGCGGACCGGCGGGGCCGTCGGGGACGGCACGCAGATGGCTCATGACTGCTCCTGTGAGGTGGGAGGCGTTGGCGCAGCGGTCTCATCGGCGACGACGGGCTGCAGCACCTCGGCCAGGGCGGCGAAGGCGGTGATGTCGAGGGTCTCGCCGCGCCGGGTCGGGTCGATGCCGGCGGCGCGCAGGGCGGACTCGGCGGCGTCGGCCCCTCCGGCGAGCCTGGCCAGGGCCTTGCGCAGGGTCTTGCGGCGCTGGGCGAAGGCGGCGTCGACCACGGCGAAGACCTGCTCGCGGGTGGCGCGCGTGGTGGGGGGACGACGGCGCACGAGCTCGACGAGGGCGGAGTCGACGTTGGGCACGGGCCAGAAGACGTGGCGGGAGATGGTCAGGGTGCGGCGGGCCGCGGCGTACCAGGCGGCCTTGACGCTGGGGACCCCGTAGGTCCGCGAGCCGGGTTCGGCGGCGAGGCGGTCGGCGACCTCGGCCTGGACCATGACGGTGACGCTCTCCAGGCTGGGCAGGGCCTCCAGCGCGGTGAGCAGGACGGGGACGGCCACGTTGTAGGGCAGGTTCGCCACGAGGCGGGTGGGAGGGGGGCCGGCATCGCCCAGCGAATCCGGGCCGGTGATACTCAGCGCATCGGCCTGGATGAGGGTCAGGCGGCCTGCGGCCGGCGGCATGCGGTCGGCGACGGTGACGGGCAGTGCCCGGGCCAGGACGGGGTCGATCTCGACGGCGATCACTCTCGCCCCGGTCTCCAGGAGGGCCAGGGTCAGGGAGCCCAGGCCCGGCCCGATCTCCAGGACCGTGTCCTGGGGACGCACGCCCGCGCTCTTGACGATGCGGCGCACCGTGCCGGCGTCGTGGACGAAGTTCTGCCCCAGCGTCTTGGTGGGGCGGATGCCCAGCGCCTGGGACAGGCCGCGGACCTCCGTGGGGCCCAGGAGGCCGGCGGCACGGGAACTCGGGGAGGCGCCATGATCCTCAGGATCCTCAGGATCCCGGGGGCCTGGGTGGGGGTGCTCCGCGAGGGCGGCATCGGCGGGGGGCTCGGAGGTGGCCTCACAGGCTCCTGCAGGGTCGGGCCCGTCGGTGGGGGCGGCTCCTGCCGGGGGCACCTGTGAATCGGGGGCCGGCAACGTCATGGGGACACAGTAACCGGCGCCCGCCTTTTGTCACTGTGAGATATCTGGGAACATGCCGCATGCTCTCTGCATGATTGGGATGATCGAGCCCCGGAGCGTGCGCGACGCCCCGGACGCGGCTCGGGCCGCTCAGCGCAGGCCGAGCTTGTCGGCGCAGCCTGGCCACTGGCCCCAGCCGGCCTGGGCCTGGAGCTTCTTGGCCATGGCGGTCTGGGTGGCGGCGTCGGCCTCGTGGGGGTAGCCGGTTCCACCCAGGGACTGCCAGGTCTCCAGGGTGAACTGGTACATGCCGTAGAAGCCGTTGCCGGTGTTGGTGGCCGGGTTGCCGCCGGACTCGCACTGGGCGAGCTGGGCCCAGACACCGTCGTCTCCGGCACCGCCGCCGGTCGTGCCGGCGCTGCCGCCTGACGCCGAACCACCAGAGCCTCCGGAGGACTCCGAGGGTGCCTGAGTCTGACCCTGCCCCTGGGACTGAGACTGGCCCTGAGACTGGGACTGTCCCTGAGACTGATCCGGCTTGCTCTCCTGCTTCTTGGCCGCGCCGGTGCCCACCAGGACGACCTCATCGACCTTCTGGGTGACGACGACCTGGGCGACAGGAGTGCGGGAAACCTCCTTGCCGCCCACGGTGGTGACCTCGTAGGTGGTGCGCACGACGCCGTCGACACCGGCCGTGGCCACCTTGGTCTCGCCTTCGGACAGATCGCCGCTCTCCTGCTGGACCGAGCCGTGGGGGTCGGTGGCGTCGACCGTCTCGGTGGTCACCTTCTGGGTGCTCGGCGTGACCGAGACCCGGCTGCGACCACCTTCAGCCCCCAAGCCATCGGTGCCCTTCGCGGCCGCCTCGACACCGGAGGTGCGTGAGGGCTCCCCCGCGCGGACAGCGGCGTACGCAGCCCCGGAGACCGCGACTGACAGGGCCAGGGCCGCCACACCGGCGCGCAGCGCGATAGTGCGCATGCTGCGCTGCCCATGTTGCCCGTGTTCCCCATGGGCCGTCTCCTGCGGGACCGGCGCCTGCGGCTCCTCCGGCAGAGCGTGGGCGTGGGAACGGGCGAGGGGAGTCATGGGGAGACGTCCTTCCAGTTGACGGCGAGTGCCACGGTAGTGGAAGCCTCACGGCGGCGACAATTAGCCACCTCACTCCTGCGTGACCTGCGTCCCATGACAATGGCGACGGCGCCCGTCTCGCTGAGAGACGGGCGCCGTCGACGACGTTCCGGGCGACTGCTTCGGCTCAGTACCAGCCGACGGACTCGGAGTGGGCCCAGGCCGAGCAGGGGGTGCCGTAGCGGCCCGAGATGTAGTTCAAGCCCCAGGTGATCTGGGTGCTGGGGTTGGTGGCCCAATCGTCGGCGACCTCGCTCATCTTGGTGCCGGGCAGCGCCTGGGGGATGCCGTAGGCGCCCGAGGAGGCGTTCTCGGCCTGGTAGTTCCAGCTGGACTCACGGGTCCACAGGCTCTCCAGGCAGGAGAACTCGGAGTCCCCCCAGCCGTGGCTGGCCATCATGGAGCGGGCAATGGCCTTGGCACTGTCGGGGTCGGTCCCTGCGCCGGGGTTGGCCGCAGGAGCCGGAGTGCTGCTGTTCGAGCCCTCACTGCCCCCGTTGGCCTGGGCGGCCTGCCCATCACCGGCGGGCTGGGCCTGCTGAGCGGCCTCCTGCTGGGCCTGCTGCGCCTGCTGATCCTGCTGCTCTCCAGTACCCACCAGGACGACCTCGTCCACCTTCTTGGTGACGACGACCTGGGCGACGGGGGTGCGGGAGACCTCCTTGCCGTCCTGGGTGGTGACCTCGTAGGTGGTGCGCACGAGACCGTCAACGCCGGCGGTCCCAACCTTGGTCTCACCCTTGGGCAGGGAGTCGGTCTCCTTCTTCACCGTGCTGTGAACCTGCGGCTCGTCGACGGTGGTGGTGGAGGTCTGGGCGCTGGCGATCTTGCCGGCGCCGGCCTTCGGGGTGGCAGCGGCCTTGGCCTGTCCATCCGACTCGCCACCGATCAGCCCGAAGGAACCGCCCGAGGAGGAACTCCCCTCGTCATCCCCCGCGGAGATGGCCGCGTAGGCGGCACCGGAGACCGCCAGGGAGAAGGCCGCAGCAGCACCCCCCGCCTTGAAGAGCATGGGGGTCAGGGAGGTCTTGGCAGGCCCCTCGGCGCGACGACGGCCGTGGCTTGCGGAGGCAGCCCGCTTCTTGGAGGCCAAGGACCCGAGGCCGGCGAGTGTAGTACTCAGGGAGCTGGTCTGGGAGTGACGACCCACGATAGAACTTCCTTCGTTTTGACGACTGCGTGTCACCGTAACCGATGACCCAGGGGCGTGCCAATGCACCTGCTCACACCCTGTGGGCTTGTGATGGAACCGTGCAGACAGGCCCTGATTCCAACCTGTCTCCCACCTGGGACACCCCTGAACGAACGGTGGCAACCTGGGAGGCGTCGTCCGGACAAAATCGGCCGTACCGGGACCGCCGCGGGGTCTTTTCCTTTCCCTCCGATGGCGGGCTTCCTCCCCGCAGGACGTCAGGGTCCATAGGTCTGAGTCTTAGACGGAGCCCGTCGCCCCTCGGCGGCCGACGGCGCTCACCAGATCCCGTAGACCGTCTCGGTGGTGGCCTGCAGACGCCGGCAGAGGTCTTCCTCACTCAGGCCCCGCCGCTCGGCCAGGAAGCGGACCGTGTCGCCCAGCAGGTAGGAGGCGTTGGGGCGGCCGCGCCAGCGCTTGGGCGGGAGGTAGGGGGCGTCGGTCTCCACCAGGAGCAGCGACTCGGGCAGGGCGGCGACCGCCTCCCGCAGGGTGTCGTTGGCCGGGTAGGTGAGCGGGCCGGCGATGGAGGCGTACCAGCCGTGCTCGGCGCACGCGGCGGCCAGCTGCGGCCCGCCTGAGAAGCAGTGGAAGACGGTGCGAGCGGGGGCGCCATCGGCCTCGAGAACCTCCACGCAGGCGGCGTGCGCGTCACGGTCGTGGATCTGCAGGGGCAGGTCGAGGTCCTTGGCCAGGGCGATGTGCGCCCGGAAGGCCTCGCGCTGGGCGACGGCCCCCTTTTCACCGGTGCGGAAGAAATCCAGGCCACTCTCCCCGACGGCGACGACGACGTCGGCGTTCGCCCTGAGCGTCTCCTCCAGGCGGACCATGACCTCCTCGAGCGGCTCGGCATGGTGCTCCTGAGCCCGGGGCTCGAGCCCGTCGGGGCCGGTCTCGCGCACCCCGGCGTGGAGGACGGCCTCGTTGGGGTGCACGGCCAGGGCCACACGCACGCCGGGCAGCTGGCGGGGCAGGGCCAGGCTCTCCTGCCAGGTGGTGACCTCGCAGGCGGAGGTCACCACGCGGGTCACGCCTACGGCGGCGGCGCGCTCGACCAGCTCAGCGGCACTCAGCGGCGCCTCGGAGCCGGGGCCGCCGGCGTCCGCCGCGACCGGCAGGTGCGTGTGGTTGTCTGTGACCGGGGCCGCCAGGGGGGCGACGGCGTCGGCCGGCGGCCAGGAGCGGTCTCGCTTCCTCGATCCCATGCGCCCTCAGGAGCCGGTGACGTCGTCGGGCACGGAGCCGGCGTAACGGGCCAGCTCAGCCTCGACGATCGACTCGTCCAGCTTGGTGAACACCGGGGTCGGCTTGGCCACGGGGGTGCCGACGGTGACCGGGTGGCGTCCCCAGGTGGGGGCGTCCTGGTAGTCGCCGGTGATGATCGGGTAGCCGGTGCGGCCGTCGAAGGCCTCGGGCAGGTGCTCGGGGTCGAGCTCGGCGACCTCCTCGATGCGGGGCATCGGGGCGATCCGGCCGGACCCGCCCAGGACCCGGTCGACGTCGTTGGCGGCGTGCGGCAGGAAGGGTGAGAGCATGAGGTTGAGGTCGGTGACTGCCTGGGCCAGTGTGTGCAGGACCGTGGCCAGGCGGGCCTGGGTGGCGGGGTCCTCGCCCTTGAGCTTGAAGGGCTGGGTGTCGGCGACGTACTTGTTGGCCTCGCCGACCAGGCGCATCGCCTCCCCCAGGGCGGCCTTCTGGCGGTGCTGGGCGATGAGGTCGCCCACGGAGGCGAAGCCGGCCTCGACGGCGTCGAGCAGGGTCCGGTCGATGTCCTGAAGCTCGGCGGGCTCGGGGATCTGCCCGAAGCGCTTGTGGATCATGGAGGCGGTGCGGTTGACCAGGTTGCCCCAGCCGGCCACGAGCTCGCCGTTGGTGCGCCGCACGAACTCCGCCCAGGTGAAGTCCGCGTCCGCGGTCTCCGGGCCGGCCGCGCAGATGAAGTAGCGCAGGGCGTCGGCCTGGTAGCGCTCGAGGAAGTCGCGCACGTAGATGACGATGCCGTGGGAGGAGGAGAACTTCTTGCCCTCCATGGTGAGGAACTCGCTGGAGACGACCTCGGTGGGCAGGTTGAGCACGCCCAGGCGCCCGGGCTCGCCGCCGGCCGCGCCTTGACCGTTGTAGCCCAGGAGCTCGGCGGGCCAGATTTGGGAGTGGAAGACGATGTTGTCCTTGCCCATGAAGTAGTAGGACAGGGCCTGGGGGTCGTTCCACCAGGCGCGCCACGCCTCGGGGTCGCCACTGCGGCGCGCCCACTCCACGGAGGCGGACAGGTAGCCGATGACGGCGTCGAACCAGACGTAGAGGCGCTTGGTGGGTTGGTCCTCCCAGCCGGGCACCGGGATGCCCCAGTCGATGTCCCGGGTCATGGCGCGCGGGCGGATGTCCCCCAGGAGGTTCTGGGAGAACTTGATGACGTTGGGCCGCCAGGTGCCGGAGGCCTCACGCTCGTCGAGCCAGGCGCCCAGGGCCTGAGCCAGGGCGGGCAGGTCAAGGAACCAGTGGGTGGTCTCCACGAACTCGGGGGTCTCGCCGTTGATCCGCGAGCGCGGGCTGATGAGGTCGGTGGGGTCGAGCTGGTTGCCGCAGGTGTCGCACTGGTCCCCGCGGGCGCCCTCGGCGCCGCAGATCGGGCAGGTGCCCTCGATGTAGCGGTCGGGCAGGGTGCGCCCGGTGGAGGGGGAGATCGCCGAGCGGGTCACCTGCTGGACCATGTAGCCGTTGTCCCGCACGGTGGTGAACATGTCCTGGACCACGTGGTAGTGGTTGCCGGCGGTGGTGCGGGTGAACAGGTCGTAGGACAGGCCCAGGGCCACGAGGTCCTCGACAATGAGCCGGTTGTTGCGGTCGGCGAGCTCCCGGGCGCTGAGACCCTCCTCGTCGGCGGCGACGAGGATCGGGGTACCGTGCTCATCGGTGCCCGAGACCATGAGGACGTCATGACCGGCCATGCGCATGTAGCGCGAGAAGACGTCAGAGGGAACACCGAAGCCGGCGACGTGGCCGATGTGACGCGGGCCGTTGGCGTACGGCCAGGCGACTGCGGACAGGATGTGGGTCATGGAGGTCAGCCTATCGGGTTCCGCGGCCGCTTCAGTCCAGGGCCACGGATCTGGTCCACGGCCTGCGGGGGTGCACCGTCACCCGGTAGTCTGTCCGAGTCGTGCGGCTCCCGCCCGGTGATTGTTCCGACATATCGACGCCTCCTGTGAGGTCTCGGGTGCGCTGCGGGCTTCCGGCATCACCATGCTGCCGTGCACGCCGTCATGACGTGTTCCCACGCGCCTCTCACACGGACACGATGGACCAGAAAGGCCAGTTATGTCCCAGTACCCCGGCTCCCAGTACCCAGCGAGCCCAGCCGGCTGGTCGGCTAACGGCTACGACCCGGCTCTCGCCGGCGCTCAGTCTTCGCAGTACCCGCCGGCCGCACCATTCCAGACGCCTCAAGGCGGTTACTCAGGTGCCGCGAGCCAGCCGGCGACGTCCAAGAGCCTGGCCGCCCCGACGGCCTTGGCGGTGGCCGGCCTGGCCATCCTCCTCATCGCCATCATCGGCGGAATCGGCTCGGCGGTCACCCGCGGCCAGTTCAACGCCACCGTCACCAACCTGCCGGATGACCAGGCCGCCACGGTGGAGCTGGACAAGGGCAGCACCTACGGGCTGTTCTACAGCGACGGCGACGACGCGCCGGACTGCTCGGTGACCTCTCCTGATGGCGACGACGTCGACACGAAGTCCAGCTCGTCGTCCACGAAGGTCAAGGGCGGCAAGCTCTTCTCGACCTTCTCCTCCAAGAAGTCGGGCGCCTACACCGTTGACTGCAATAGCACAGCGGGGGTCTCCGTCGGTGAGATCATCGCCCCCTCGTCGGCGACGGCCACCCTGCTGTCACTGTTCGGGGCCGTCGGCGCGATCATCATGGCGGTCGTGGGTCTGGCGATGGGCGCCGGCGGCATGGCCTGGCGCTCCAAGCTGGCCGCCACTGGCACGGCCCCGGCTGCGGCAGGTGAGGCCTTCAGCACAACGGCCGGTGCGACGCCCGGGACTCCGACCGTCTACACCCAGGGGGCCTGGCAGTCCGACCAGCAGCCGCAGGCGGCGCAGTACGCCCAGCAGCCCCAGTACCAGCAGTCGGAGCCGGCCCCCCAGCAGGCGCCTTACGCGGCTTCGGCTGCGGGGGCGGGAGCCCAGCCCCAGTACTCGCAGGTGGCCCCGACCGCCCAGTTCGGGTGGACGGGTCAGCAATCGGCTCAGCAACCTGCGCAGCAGCAGGCTCAGCCCGCACAGCCCTCGGTGTTCACCCAGCCCGTGCGGCAGGGGCAGCAGCAGGCTCAGCCCGGGCAGCCGGGCCCGTACCAGCAGCCCGGCGGCTGGCCGGCCCAGTAGCCCACCTCTGGCAACGCATGGGTGCCCTCACCGAGACAATCGGTGAGGGCACCCATGGTGTTCGGGGCGATTCGGGGCCCGACCCCGGCGACCGGCCCCGGTGGCCGGTGCGGGCAGTCCTTCAGTGGGAGGGCACCAGCTCGATGCCGGCAGCACTCATGTCGGCGCGGGCGGCGCGCCCCAGCTCGGGGCTGACCGGTTCGGTCAGATCGGTCAGGACCCGCACCCGGTAGCCCTGCCGGACCGCGTCCAGGGCGGTGTCCTTGACGCAGTGGGACTCGGCCAGGCCGACGACGTCAACGGCCTCGATACCGGCGGCGCTGAGGATGTCGGCCAGGGTGCGTCCGTCCTCGTCAACGCCCTCGAAGCCGGAGTAGGCGGCGGCGTACTGGCCCTTCTTCACGGCGGCGTCGGCCTCCAGGGCGCTCAGGGCGGGGTGGAGCTGGGCCTCGGCGGAGTCGGCCACGCCGTGAACGGGCCAGGTGTCGATGAAGTCGGGTTCGCTGGAGAAGTGCTCACCGGGGTCGATGTGCCAGTCCTGGGTGGTGACCACCAGGTCGTAGTCCCCCCGGTGGGAGGACAGGTGGGCGGCTATGCGCTCGGCGACGGCGTTGCCGCCGGTCACCGGCAGGGCACCTCCTTCGCAGAAGGTGGGCTGGACGTCGACGATGATGAGGGCCCGTCGAGCGGGGGCCTGGGAACCGGTGCGGTGCTCGGTGTTCATGACACGACCATAGCGGGATCGGCCCCGACAGGAGCCCGGTCGGCTCAGTCTGCGCTGTCACGCAGCGCCAGGGACGCGCGGTAGACCTCGTTGGGGCGCAGACCGGCCTCACCGGCCGCCTGGGCCGCGGCCGCCTTGAGGCGCATGCCGGCCTCGGCCAGCGCCAGGGCCTTGTGCGCGGCGGCCTCGGGGCTGGCGGCGACAGGCTCGGCTCCGGCGACCACGAGGACCACCTCCCCCAGGACGCCGTCGGCCGTGGCCCGTGCCAGCTCGGCCAAGGGGGCCCGCAGCACCTGCTCATGGGTCTTGGTCAGCTCCCGGCACAGTGCCGCGGGGCGTTCGGCGCCGAGAGCCTCGACCATGGCGACGAGGGAGTCGTGGACGCGGCGGGGGGACTCCAGGAAGATCATGGTGCGCTCCTGGGTGGCCAGGGACTCCAGGGCCCGGCGCCGCTCCCCCGGCCTGCGCGGCAGGAATCCCTCGAAGCAGAAGCGGTCGGAGGCCAGTCCGGACAGGGCCAGGGCGGTCAGCACCGCTGAGGGGCCCGGTGCGACCGTGACGGGCACCTGCTCGCACACCGCAGCCTGGACGAGCCGGTACCCGGGGTCGGAGACCGAGGGCATGCCGGCATCGGAGACGACCAGGACGCGGAGGCCGGCGCGGGCGGCCTCGAGCAGCTCGGCGGCGCGCTCGCGCTCGTTGTGCTCGTGGAAGGCGATGACACGCCCGCGGGGCTCGACGTCGAGGCGCTGGGCCAGGGACCGCAGCCGGCGGGTGTCCTCGGCGGCGATGAGGTCGGCCTGCTCCAGGGCGCGACGCAGACGCAGTGAGGCGTCAGAGACATTGCCGATCGGGGTGGCAGCCAGGGTGATCGTCCCGCCGCGCAGGTCCGGGCTGTGGGCGGCGGGAGCATCGACGGGATCAACGTCGGCGTCGTCGGCGGCGGCAGGTGGGGGCGGGCTGCTCTCAGTCATAGGACACAGTATGTCGGTGCGCCCTCGATGTAGCCTCCGCCTACACTCGGGGTGTGACGACTCCGAGCGCGCTGTCTCCCGAACAGTCCCCCGAGCAGTCCCGCGACGGTTCCCCCGGCCCGGACGCGGAGCAGGAACGAGCACAGGAAGCCGCCCCGGCGCGGGACGAGGCCACGAGCCCCGCGCCGGTCGAGGTCGCCGTCGCCGAGCCCGTCATCGCTGAACGCGACACCGAGCCCGCCGCCGAGCGTACCGAGGCCGAGCTGCGCACCATGCTCGGGCTGGGCCCGGTGGGTGCCGTGATGCCCCTCGGCGTGAGGGCACGCGGGTGGATCGTCACCGGCGTCGTCGGCGTCATCGCCGCCCTGCTACGCCTCATCGGACTGAACCACCCCAAGACACTCATGTTCGATGAGATCTACTACGTCAAGGACGCCTACTCCCTGTGGCACCTGGGCTATGAGGCCGCCTGGGACGACAAGGCCGGCTCGGCTGACGCGGCCTTCGCCATGGGGGACTTCTCCAAGCTCACCGACAGCGCCGCCTACGTCGTCCACCCGCAACTGGGCAAGTGGCTCATCGGCGCCGGCATGGAGATCTTCGGGCCGGAGTCGCCCTTCGGTTGGCGGTTCATGCCGGCCGTCGCCGGGATCCTCACGGTGATGCTGCTGGCGCGCCTGACGATGCGCCTGACGCGCTCACCGCTGCTGGCGGGCCTGGCCGGGCTGCTCCTGGCGATCGACGGCGTGGCCCTGACCGAGTCCCGCATCGGGCTGCTGGACGTGTTCATCGGTTTCTTCGCCACCTTGTCCCTGTACTGCCTGGTCCGCGACCGGGAGTGGTCACGGGCGCGACTGGCCCGCAGGATGGCGGGGACCACGCCCGGGGCGCGCGCCCCGCACGCCACCATCCGTCCCTGGCTGCTGGCCGCGGGCATCGCACTGGGGCTGACCTGCTCCATCAAGTGGTCGGGTCTCTACCTCGTCGCGGTGTGCGGCATCGCCGTCGTCATCTGGGACACTCTGGCGCTACGGCGAGTGCGCGCACGGGCCTGGTTCCTGGAGGGGACGGTCGCCCAGGGCGTGAGCGACTTCCTGCAGGCGATTCCGGTGGTCATCGTGGTCTACGTCGGCTGCTGGTGGTCCTGGTTCACCCACCTGGGTGCCTTCAAGCACGGCTGGACGGCCGAGCAGATCAAGCAGGGGCTGCCGGTTCCCGCCCCCTGGCTGTCCGGTTACGTCGACAACTCGGTGTTCGAGAAGATCAACGACTTCATCGCCTACCACCAGCAGATGTACGAGTTCCACGTGGGCCTGGACGCCCCGCACACGTACCAGTCGAAGCCCTCGGGCTGGCTGCTGCAGACCCGCCCGACCTCCTTCTTCTGGGAGGACAAGGCTCAGGTGCCGCAGACCTGCGGGGGTGGGGACTGCATTCAGGCCATCACCTCGATCGGGAACATCGTCATCTGGTGGTCGGCCGTGGTGGCGCTGGTGGCCGTGGTCATCATCGGGGTCAAGAACCGCGACTGGCGGGCCTGGGTGCCGCTCATCGGCTACCTGGGCCTGTACGTGCCCTGGTTCCAGTACCGGGATCGCACCATCTTCACCTTCTACACGGTGGCCTTCGTGCCCTGCGTTGTGCTCGTCCTCGTGCTGGCGCTGGGCATGGCCTCCGGGCTACTGCCACCGCTGCCGGGCTCGGCGAGCGCCGACACGCAGATGGAGGCCCTCCTCAGGCGGCAGATCGGCCCGGGCATCCGGCCGTGGCGCGGCATGGGCGCCAGATTCCTGGGTTTCGGCCCGCAGTTCGCGCGCACACCCGTGTGGACGCCGCCGGTGGAGGAGACCGACCCCGGCATCTACCGCATCAACCCGGCTCTGGTCGACGGCGACGACGACCTCGAGCCCGGCGCCCCCCTCACCGACCCGCGGACCGATGCGGCCCTGGCGCGCAGCTACGACGAGCTGACCGGCTACCCGGCCCCGTCGACGTCGTGGGACGCAACCAAGCCGGCGTGGTCCGACGGCGGGGTGCCACGGCTGGCTGGCCGCCGCAGCCCGTGGGCCTCCTTGGCGAAGTGGACGATGGCCCCCACGTGGCAGATCCGCACCGAGGGCATCGGCCTCATCATCGTGGTCACGCTCCTGGCCTGTGCGGCGGCAGCCTTCTGGTGGCCGATCTGGACCGGGCAGACGGTCTCACGCTCCTTCTGGGTCTCGCACATGTTCCTGTCGTCCTGGATCTAAGTCCCCTGCCTCCGCGGCGACGACGGTGATGTGCTGCTCGCCGCCGGGATGCTCCAGCTCGTCGACGACGGCGAGCGCCAGGTCCTCAGGGCTGATGCGGGACTCACCATGGGCGTCCCGCAGAAGCGTCGTGGTTCCGCGGCGGTAGGAGCCGGTGGCATCTCCTGGAGCGAAGATCGCCGGAGGGCTGAGATAGACCCAGCCCTTGTAGCTGTGCGCCTGGCACGCCCGGAACTGATCGAGGCTTGCCTGGGCCACGTCTCTCCAGGCCGGCGGCACGATGGTGGGGTCGTCAATGGCGAGGGTGCTGGGATCCGTGGGCGAGCTCAGCGGAGCCGCGCCCCCGATGATGAGCAGGGGCGTTCGGTTCCTGGAGGCGGCGTCCAGGACGGCCGTCGTCAGTTGGGCCAGGTCGCTCTCGTGACCGGCGGGCGGGCGCAGTGCGACCACAGCGGCGTCACTGTCTTTCAGGAGACCGGCCACGCCCTCGACGTCGGTGACGTCCAGCAGGCGCGAGGTGAGGCGGGCGCCAGCCCGATGGCGCCGCCGTCGGGATACGGCGGTCACCTCGTGACCGCGGCTGAGCGCTTCGTTGACGACGGCGGTCCCGGCCATGCCGGTGGCACCAAGGACGGTGATTCTCATGAGGGGTCCTTTCGAGAGGAGGAGCGGGAGGAGTGCGGGGCGAGCTGTCCTGCGCTCATCGCAGTGAGAGCGAGCGCGAATCCCAGGAACTGGATGGATGTGAGTGCCTCATCGGCAATGACGTGTCCGAGGAGCGCCGCGTTCAGAGGTGAGAGCAGGCCCAGCAGTGCCGTCGGTGTGACCGGCAGCCTGCGGATACCCTCGAACCACAGGACGTAGGCGGCAAGCCCTCCTACGAGCCCGAGCCAGGCGTATCCCGCCAGAGCCGCCGTATCGATTCCGGTCGGGAGGCCGTCGATGATGAGGACGGGCGCAGTCAGCAGGAGGCCGCCACCGGTGAGCTGCCATCCGGCCAGGGCAAGGGCGCTGACGCCGTCGGGCCTGCCCCACCGTTTGGTGAGCACGACTCCCAGCCCCATCGAGGCGGCTCCGCCCAAGCCGGCCGCCACCCCGAGGGCGTCGAGCTGAGCCTGCGGTCCCAGGACGACGAGAGCGATACCGACGACGCCGGCCACGCCCCATATCAGCCTCCATGCCGATAGGCGCTCACCGAGGACGGTGACGGCGAGGCCTGCGACGATGATCGGTTGCGCGGCCCCGAGTGTCGCGGCCGCACCTCCGGGCAGGCGCTGCGCGGCGACGAAGAGGAGGGGGAAGAAACAGGCCATGTTGAGGGCCCCGAGGACGATGCTCTTCCACCACCACGTTCCGCGTGGCAGCTGCCGGGAGGCGAGGAGGGCGAGGACGCCCGCAGGGAGTGTCCGCATCAGTGCCGCGAAGACCGGATGCCCCGGAGGAAGGGCGTGGGTGGTGACGATGTACGTCGTCCCCCACACAGCCGGTGCCAGGGATGTCAGAGCAATCCAGGCGATTCTCGATCGGCGGCCTGACAGACCGGCGCCGGGCGCAGCCGACCTGGAGTCACTCGAGGCTTGGGAGGGCGCGACATGAGTCGTCATGCGTCCAGCCTGAGGTGCTCACATCGATTCGTCGATGACATGGATGAGATGGGAGCGATGCACACATAAGATTGATGGATGGAGTTGCAGCAGTTGAGGTACGCCGTGGCTATCGCCGAGGAACAGAGCTTCACGCGCGCGGCTGAGAGGTGCTTCGTGGTGCAGTCGGCCCTGAGCCGGCAGATCAAGTCTTTGGAGAGCGAACTCGGGGTGAGGCTGTTCGCGCGCACGAGCCGCAAGGTGGAGGCGACGCCCGCCGGCGAGGCGTTCGTGGAGCAGGCACGGTTGTGCCTCCGGGCAGCGGAGCGCGCGAAGGTTGCGGCGGCAGCTGCTCACGGAGACATCCGGGGGGCACTGACCATCGGGGTGATCCCGACCGTGACAGCAGTGGATGTTGCGGCGGTGCTGGGCGCATTCCGTCGCGGCTACCCCGAGGTGGGCGTGCACGTGCGCACTGGTGGCAGTGATGAGTTCCTGCGTCGTATTGCGGCTGGGGAGCTCGACGTGGGCTTCCTCGGCCTGGCGGAAGGCGTGACACCGCAGGGCGTGCAGACGCGAGAGCTCTCACGGGAGCGCCTGGTGGCGGTGCTGGCGGAGGGGCACCGATTGGCGGGGCGACGCCAACTCCGCATGGAGGACCTGGCAGACGAGCCGTTCGTGGACTTTCCCGAGGGTTCGTCAGGACGCGAGCAGTCCGATCTGGCCTTTGACAGGGCTGGGCTCCGCCGTGAGGTGAGCTTCGAGGTGAACACGGCCGACCTCACCGGATTGGTGCGTCAGGGACTGGGGGCCGCTCTTGTCGCTCCCAGCGTGGCCCGAGAGGCGCCCGGCTGCGTGTGCATCCCCGTCAGCGACGGTCCGGTACGGGTGGAGTACCTCGCGTGGGACTCCTTCAACCCCAGCCCAGTGGCACAGGTCTTCGTTGACTCCATTCTCATGCCCGCAGGCCAACGCCCCTTGTCGCTCACCGCGACGACGGCGTAGATGCGGGGCAAGAAGCATGGCACCGTACGCGGCCACCAAGAAGAACGCTCAGAACAGTTACTCCTGCACCGACGATGGATCCCGCCGCAGGAGGGATGAGAGTCATCGTGATACGTGCGCCAGCATCGCGGCGTCGGGTGGTGTTGAGTGTGTTGTTGGTGCGAGGACATAGGTAACTGGCCCGGAGCCGCTCGTGGCGGTTCCGGGCCAGCTGTGTGGTGTGTGCTCGGTGGTGTCCTACTCTCCCGCACCCTGGCGGGTGCAGTACCATCGGCGCTGTCAGGCTTAGCTTCCGGGTTCGGGATGGATACCGGGCGTTTCCCTGTCGCTGTGACCACCGAGACGACTACATGGGCAGTGCGTCAGTGCTCTTATGATTCTGTTATCGGCTCGCCTTGCAACACATACTGTGCGTGTGCTGGTGGTGTGGGTTGGGTGTGGACCGTATAGTGGACGCTTCGCGTTTACCGTGTTACTCACCCCCGGTGCTCCCACGCACACTAAGTGTGTGGTGTGTGGGGGTGTTGTTGTTTGTGTTGGCCTATTAGTACCAGTCAGCTCACCAACCGTTGCCGGTCTTCCACTTCTGGCCT
>NZ_KV789078.1:0-6728 GCF_001807465.1 Actinomyces sp. HMSC08A09
TGGCCCGCACCCCGTGAAGGGGTGCGGGCCACAAGCCTGTGCGGCGCGTGTCCGGGCCGAGCGTCAGCGGACGATGAGGCCCTGGGCCTTGGCGACGGCGTCGGCCAGGCGCTCGGAGACGTCCTGCCAGTTGGCGATGTTCCAGACGGCCTTGACGTAGTCGGCCTTGACGTTGAGGTAGTCGAGGTAGAAGGCGTGCTCCCACATGTCCACCATGAACAGCGGGATGGTGCCCACGGGCACGTTGCCCTGCTGGTCGAAGAGCTGGAAGGTGACGAGCTTTCCGGAGAGGGAGTCGTAGGCGAGCACGGCCCAGCCCGAGCCCTGGATGCCCATGGCGGTGGCGGTGAACTGCGCCTGGAACTTCTCGAAGGAGCCGAAGGAGTCCTTGATGGCCTCGGCGAGCTCGCCCTCGGGCTGGCCCCCGCCGTTGGGGGAGAGGTTCTTCCAGAAGATGGAGTGGTTGGTGTGGCCGCCCAGGTTGAAGGCCAGGTTCTTCTCCCACAGGTTGATGGCGGCCAGGTCGCCGGACTCGCGGGCGGCGGCCAGGGCCTCCAGGGCGGCGTTGGCGCCGGCGACGTAGGCGGCGTGGTGCTTGTCGTGGTGGAGCTCCATGATCTTGCCGGAGATGTGGGGCTCCAGGGCGGCGTAGTCGTAGGGGAGCTCGGGAAGGGTGTACACGGCCATCAAGGACTGCCTTTCGGTGGGTGAGGTGGCTTCAGTCCCGCCTCAGCAGGGCTCGTTAGGACTGAAGTCCTGAACATGGTTCATGCTAGACGTGGCGCCGGAAGAGGGATAGGGAGCCCGCGTGTGATTACACTGACCGCGGAAACACTGCCGTCCGTACCCGTCCACGAAGGATCCGCTATGACCGACCAGGCTGCTTCCGCCCGTCTCGAGCTTCTCGTCTTCTCCGACGACGCCACCGTGCGTCAGGAGGTCATCGACGGTGTCGGACGCCGACCGGCCAAGGGCCTGCCACTGGTGAGCTGGACCGAGGCGGCCACCGCCGAAGGTGTGCGCATGGCCATCAAGGACCGCGAGAAGGAGGGCCAGGCGCCCTTCGACGCTCTGGTCCTGGACGCCGAGGCCAAGAAGCTCGGCGGCATGGGACTGGCCCACGAGCTGTTCACCGAGCTCGACGAGCGCCCCGCCGTCGTCCTGCTGACCGCCCGCCCCCAGGACGACTGGCTGGCCGCCTGGGCCAAGGCGGAGGTCGTCGTGCCCCGCCCCCTGGACCCGCTGAGCCTCCAGGAGGGCGTCGCCAAGGCCCTCACCGCCCGCCGCGGCACCGTCACCCCCGCCGGCTGAGCTCGGCTCCGCTGTCCCCGTCCGACGTCGGCCGCGCGGCGCTTGGCCCGCGCTCGGCGCCCTCACTCCTGCGAGGCCAGGACCTTGCGGTGGCGGGCAGCCGCACCGATCGGCCATGTGAGCACCGCGGGGTCGCCGTCGACCTCCACGATGCGGGAGCCCTCGTCCAGGACCCAGTCGGCCAGCAGGCTCGTCTCCTCAATGCTCGCCACCTCGCCGACACGGCCGGGTCTGTCAACGACCCGGCCGCTGGCGCGCAGCAGCTCAACGGCTGGGCGTGGGTCGGCACCCGGCGCGGTCGTCATGGAGCCGGCCAGCACGCCCCAGCGCACCACCACCAGTTCCCAGCCCCCGGCCTCTCGCCGTCGGGCCGCCATGAGATGCGGGCAGGCCAGCAGGGGCCGCACCCGCTCGGCCCGATCCACCGCGCGCAGCAGGCAGCGCAGGCGGCCCGTCCAGGTCCCGGCCTCCTCGTAGCGCTCGGCCCGGGACAGTTCCGCGATGCGCTCCAGCAGCGGAGCGGCCACCAGGTCGACCTCGCCCGACAGGCAGGCCAGCACCTTGGCCGGCTCAGCCGGGACGTCGTCGTGGCGCACCCGCCGCAGTTCGCGCCCGTCCCAGCGGCGCAGACGCAGCACCGACTCGGCGGCGCGCAGGGCCTCCTGGCCCCTGCCGCGTGAGGCGAAGGGGCCCACCGCATGGCCGACCTCCTCCGTGGGCAGCGCGGTGGTCAGCGCCAACCGCGGCTCGGCCCCCGGGCCCGAGCCCTGGGCCAGGTGAAGCCAGGGCCGGCGCCGCGGGGCCCGGGAGCGGCGGTTGACCGGCGGGTCGAGCTCGGCGATCATCCGCAGCTCGCGCACCCGCGCCTCGATGAGCGTGGGCGTGGCGATGTGCCGCACGCTCACGGTGGTGTCCAGCATCTGCGCCACCTGGCGGCGCTTCTCCGCGGCGGTGAAGTAGGAGCGCACCCGGCGCTTGAGGTCTACGGCGCTGCCCACGTAGAGCACCTGGTCGGCCGCCGAGCGGAACTGGTAGACGCCGGGGCCGCTGGGCAGGGCGTCAGCCAGGCGGCTCTTGGCCCGGCGCTTGGCAGGGACCGGGTCGGAGGCGGTGGCCAGGTCCTCCAGGTGCGTGACACCGAGCGGCGCCATGACCTCCAGGGCCGCGTGCAGCACGTCCACGGTGGCGCGCGCGTCATCCAGGGCCCGGTGCGTGGGACGGATCTGGGAGCCCACGAAGGCGGCCAGCGTCCCCAGCTTGTGGTTGGGCACCTCACTGCGGGTCCAGGCCTTGCGGGCCAGCGCCAGCGTGTCCAGCACGCGGGGCTCGGGCCACCCCAGGCCCAGGGCCGCCGCTGCGCCACGCAGGTGACCGACGTCGAAGCGGGCGTTGTGCGCGACGAGGACGACGTCGTCGGCCAGCAGGTCCGCCCAGTCCAGGAAGGCCTCCACGCAGGTGCGTACGCCGGGGGCGCCTGCCACCATGGCGTTCGTGATGCCGGTGAGCATGGTGATCTGGGCGGGGATGGCGACGCCGGGGTTGACCAGGGTGGAGAACTCCGCCAGCACCTGTCCGCCGCGCACCTTGACGGCCCCGATCTCGGTCAGAGAGCGAGCGCCCGGCGCCCCGCCGGTGGTCTCCAGGTCCACTACGACGAAGGTCGCCCGCTCCAGGGGCGTGCCCATGTCGGCGAAGGACACCTGGGTCCCGATGGTGCTCACGGTCGCAGGCTAGAGGATGGCAGTGACATGCATCCTCGCCGGCAGTCGGGAAGTCGGTGCGAGCAGGGTGGGAAGCACCCTAGAATCACCCCATACCCGAGCGGCACCGCCGGCTCCGGTGCCGTCCGTCTCCGATGGTGCAGGACCGTGTGGTGGCCGCCCAGCCAGCAGTTCACAGGAGGCCCCGCGTGGGATACGGACCCATCAAGGCAACAGTCGGCCCGGCCCTGGAGATGCTCTATCAGCCCTGGATCCGCGGCGAGGAGAACATTCCCGCCGAGGGCGCGGCGATCCTGGCCTCCAACCACCTGGCGGTCATCGACTCCTTCTTCCTGCCGCTGCTGGTGGACCGCGAGGTCGCCTTCATCGGCAAGGCCGACTACTTCACCGGCAAGGGAGTCAAGGGCTGGGCGGTGAAGAACTTCATGAAGACCGTGGGCACCATCCCCGTGGACCGTTCCGGCGGCAAGGCCTCCCAGGCGGCGCTCCAGGCCGGCATCGACCGGCTGCGCTCGGGACAGCTGTTCGGCATCTACCCCGAGGGCACGCGCAGCCCCGACGGGCGCCTCTACCGCGGCAAGACCGGCGTGGCCCGCATCGCCCTGGCTACCGGAGCCCCCGTGGTGCCCGTGGCCATGATCGGCTCCAACCTGGCCCAGCCGATCGGCAAGTCCATCCCCTCCACCCGCCACCGCGTGGGCATCGTCATCGGCGAGCCGCTGGACTTCTCCCGCTACAAGGGCCTGGAGAACGACCGCTTCGTGCTGCGCTCCATCACCGACGAGATCATGTACGCCCTCATGGCCCTCTCCGGCCAGGAGTACGTGGATCTCTACGCCGCCGACGTCAAGAAGGCCATGGACTCGGAGAAGAAGACCGCTGACGAGGTCGTCACCGAGATGCTCGCCGCCCAGGCGCAGGCCCGCCCCTCGGCGGCCCCCGTGGCCGCGCCCGGTGGCCGCCCCGCCCCCGAGGTCTCCGTGCCCGAGCCGCCCGAGGACAAGAGCGGCAAGGACAAGAAGAAGGACAAGGCCGCCGATGACGAGGCCGAGCCCGGCGCCGAGTAGGGGCACCGGGGGCCGCTGAGCCCAGTTGGGCAAGGGATACTGGAACACTGGACACCACGTTTCGGAAACGCCTGGGTGTGCTGCGGTAGAATAACGAGACTTCCCTCTTATTCGCACCACATGTCGAGGAGCGCCCATGGTGGCCACGGATCGCGACATTTTTATTGATATTGGCATATCCATCGCGAAACTGCTCCTTATAGCCTCCGGGCAGGGGGCGATCGCCGCAGCGGTTGGTGAAGGTGCCGGGCTGTTGACGAGGCTCCGTGGAATGCTGGAGAACGGCGGGAAGCGAGCCGTCTTCGCGGAAAAGATCGCCGACGACGCAGCAACGCAACTGCTCGGAGAGCATGAGGGGATCTCCGAGGCCGACTGGCATGTGGCAACCCGACAGGTGGCGTCTCTCATTGACCGGCTCTCGGAGAAGGACCGGCTAGCCGCGGGATACAACTGGAAAGAGTTGCGCTGGACTCTTCTTGACCTGGGTGGCACAGACCTGCGCAGCAGTCTGGCGGATGAATCGGCGAAGCAGGCTTTCAATTGGGTGCTCGAAGTGGCCTGCCGGCGTATATCCGACTGCTTCACTGAGAAGGAGGCACTGGCCTCTCTTCTTGAAAAGGTCGATGAGGTCCGTGCCGGAGTTCAGCGTCTCCTGGACCGTCCTGCGGGGGCCTCGCAGACAGATGACGTTGTTAATTACCATATTAAGATAGTCCGCGATCTCGCTCCAGACCCCCTGGAGGATCGAGAGCAAGAAATAGAGGAGCTGGAAACGTTCGTACGAGGCTCCGAGGACGCCTGGTACGCCCTGGAAGCCAGTATGGTCAGCGGAAAGACCGCACTCATGTCCTCCTTCGCCTTGAATCCTCCTGACGACGTGCACATCGTGTCCTTCTTCATTCGCCGCATCGGTGGCGACGGGAACGACAGGGAGAGTTTTGCGTTGGTCATGGGCGCGCAGCTTGGGAACATCCTTGGGTGCGAGTACATCGAAGACGTGTCTGAGGGGCGTCGGCCGGTAGAGTTCCATAAACTGCTGCGTCAAGCGGCAACGGCGTGCCGCTCCAGTGCTGTTCCCCAGACGCTCGTCCTCGTCATCGACGGACTCGACGAGGACTCCTACTTCGAGAAGTCGGATGGGCAGGATGCCAAGTCGATCCTCTCGATGCTGCCGAAGTGCCTCCCCGTCGGGGTGAAGGTTATTACCGCGGCTCGTCGCAATCCGCGTCTGCCGGAAGATGTCCAGTGTGACGCGAAGAGAAAGGTCGTTTCTCTGAAGCCCTCTCCGATCGCCGAAAAGTTCATCAATATCAAGGATATTGAGAAGTTCTTCAGGGCCTCTATGGCTGTGGATATCGTGGCATTCCTGGCGGCTTGCGGTGACGCCCTCACCGTGAAAGATCTGACAAAGCTCCTCGTGATGTATAGGGGACGGAAGATTCTCCCTCACGATGTAAGTATGTACGTGGATCGCTCGCCGGGGCGGATTCTGGATTCTGTCGACATTAGTGATTGCAATCATGAGGTCGTGGCATACCGAGTAGGTCACGACCTTGTGATGCAGGCCGTTATCAGGATGCTAGATCCGGACTCTTTTGGTGAGGGCGACGAGGCGGGTGATCTGAGGCGGTTGGCGGTGATCCGCGACAATGCCCTTGCTCCCTATCGGTTGACAATTCGGGAGTGGGTGGAGGAGTGTGCCGACAGGGGGTGGGGATGCAGTACTCCCAGCTATGTTTTGAGTGATCCATGTTTCGACCTCATGCTTGCTGGTAAAGAAGATGTTCTTCGTTCTGCTCAGATTGTTTTCCGTCGAGGTCGATATGAAGAATTGAAGCGTCGCTCTGGGAGCCGATCTTCCGTGTTGCGAACGATTGATAGGGGGTACTTCAAGGTGCTGGAGTTAAATTGCGGAGAAGTACCTGAAGGTGTGTTGGGGGCTCTTCTTGGGGTTGCAGAGCTCAGGAGTCATTTTGCTCGAACGGGGGCCTATCTTCCCGGATTGCTGGAGTTCTATATCCTACATTTTAATGCCACTCCCGAGGTTGTTTTGGATTTGGTGCTGTCTATTGATGATCCAATCTTTAGGGTGGGTGTACTTGAGGGGGTGGTGAAGGTCGCTATAGAATGTGGGCGCGCACGCGAGTTCTTGTCGTTACTTCCTGTTGTGGTTGATTCCTTGGCTTCTCGTCGAGATGTTAGCGATAGAAGTTTGCGTTTACTGGTGGATGTACTACTCATGTCTGTCGGCAGTGTGGTGGATAGCTCTAAGGTTGATGGCTTTGATTTAGAGGGGTGGATCAAAGAGATTGTTCTTTCTGCAAGAATGGAAGGATTCTTCCTTCCGTCGTGCTCTTCGCGTAGGGGTGGCGATGAGGGGAGTGAGGATGCTCATATGATCGGTCCTCTTCGTCTTGCTGAAGACATGGCTGTGCGGATCGAGGGGCCCTGGCTACGTGTGCGGGCTCTGGTGGAGGTGGCAGATGCTTTAGTCCGGGTGGGGGACGCTGAAGGAGCGCGGCGGGTCGCCAGGAATGCGGCAAACGCGGCCGAGCAGATTGAGAGCTCTTGGGAACGTGCGCATGCTTTGGAGGAGGTAGTGGGTGCGCTGGTCCGGGTGGGGGACGCT
>NZ_KV789079.1:0-6659 GCF_001807465.1 Actinomyces sp. HMSC08A09
ATCCGTCCATGGACGGATCCGGCCCCACCGCTGTGTCAGCGGCCGATCAGGTCGGCAGCGTCATGTCAGGCTCAGGCCTCAGGTGCGGTGACCTTGATGAGGGCCTCGCCGGGCTCCACCGAGTCGCCGCCGACGACCTCGACCGAGGCGAAGGAGGCGGTGTTGGTGACGAGCACCGGTGTGGTCAGCGGGTAACCGGCCTGCTCGATGACGGAACGGTCCACGCGGACGAGCTCCTGGCCCGCGCTGACGCGGTCGCCCTGGGAGACCTTGACGTCGAAGCCCTGGCCCTCCAGGTTGACGGTGTCCAGACCCACGTGGATGAGGATCTCCACGCCGCTGTCCAGGGTGATGCCGAAGGCGTGCCCCGAGGACGGGGCCACGACGACGGTGCCGTCCGCCGGAGCCGTGACGACGATGTCGCCCTGGGGCTCCAGACCCACGCCCTGACCGACGGCGCCCGAGGAGAACACCGGGTCGGGAACCTTGTCCAGGTCCATGGTCGTGGCCTTGAGCGGCGAGGCGATCTCAGTGACCGCACCGGGAACCAGGGCCGGCTTGGGCGTGGGGGCCTTCGCAGTCCGGTCGCCCTCCTCCACGGGAGCGGCAGCCGCAGCGGTCTGGGCCGGAGCCGAGACGGTGGTCTCGCCGCCCTTGGTGACGCCCGCTGCGGCGAGCGCCTCGGCCCGCTCCTCCTTGGTGCGGTAGCCGAAGGTGACGATGAGGAAGAAGGAGGTGGCGAAGGCCGCGGCGACGGCGATGCCGTAGAGCCACATGGGGTTGAAGACCGGGATGGTCAGCAGCGAGGTGAAGGCGAAGGTCGTGGTCGTGACGCCCTCGATGCCTCCCAGCATGCTGCCGATGCCCTGAACGAGGCCACCGACGGCACAACCGACGAGCATGAACGGGTAGATGCGCTTGAAGCGCAGGTGGATACCGTAGAGGCTCGGCTCGGAGATGCCACCGAGCAGACCGGCGAAGAGGGCACCGGTGGCGGTCTGGCGCATCTCATCGTCCTTGTCGCGGACGGACCACACGAGGACTGCCGCGGTGGCACCGAAGCAGGCGAAGTTCCAGGCGCCCATGGGGCCCTGGATGAAGTCGGTGTGGTTCGTGGCCGCCGAGGCGATGTTGGCCAGCATGAGGGCGTTGAGCGGCCAGTGCAGGCCCAGCGGCACCAGGAAGGGGTAGACCATGGGGATGAGGATCGCGAAGATGATCGGGGCGTGAGAGTTCAGCCAGAACAGGGCCGTGCCCAGGCCGGTACCGATCCACACGCCCAGGGGGCCGATGAGGAAGGCCGTCACCGGCATCATGATGACGAAGGACAGGAAGGGCACGAAGACCATCTGCACGTTGGACGGAACGACCTTGACCAGTCCCTTGTAGACCAGTGCCAGGATGGCCACCATCATGAGGGGGACGAAGACCTGACCGCCGTAGTTGTTGAGCTGCATGGGCAGCCCAGCGATATGGGCCGTGCACAGATCGGAATTGACGGAGGCGTTGTGGACGCAGTCAATCACGCCCTTCTCCTGGAGCGCCTTATCACTCAGGAAAATGTACTCCGGCGTCAGCAGCGCCGCCATGATCGCTGTGCCGACCCACGGGTCGATCTTGAGCTTCTTGGAGGCGTTGTAGGCCACCATGACCGGCAGGAAGTAGAAGACGGCACGGAACATGGCGTCGACGAACAGCAGCGTGGTGGGCTTCTGGTCGTTGGGCACGTGGGTGTCGATGAGGCCGAAGGCCTCACAGATGGCCTCGCCCGCGATGATGAGGGAGGCACCCAGCAGCGCCGGCAGCAGGGGGCGGAAGGAGTCGGACAGGTACTCGAAGAAGGCGTCGACCAGCGCGTTCTTGCCACGGGCCTTGGCCCGGGCGGCGGCCTTGACGTCGGCGTCGGACTGGCCCGAGCCGGAGGAGCCGCCCTGGCTCTTCATGGCCGGCAGGCTGTTGATCTCGTCGTACACGCTCTGCACCGCACCACCGATGACGATCTGGTAGCGGTCCCCGGACTGGGGAACGGCGCCCATGACGCCCGGGATGGCCTCGACGGCCGCCTTGTCGATGCCGGAGGCGTCCTTGAGCTCGAAGCGCAGTCGGGTGGCGCAGTGGGTGAAATGGATGATGTTCTCGGCGCCGCCCACGGCGTCGAGGATTGCCTCAGGGGTTGAGGTCGTGGTTGCCATTCGGGCCCTTTCCTACTGAGCGAAGGTGACGAGGACGGAGGATGCACCCCAGTGCTCTCCGAAGTCTCCGACGGGCTCGCTCTCGGTGGTGGGGATCTGACACCTCGTGCGCCGCGCGGGCGCAAAAAGGTGGTTGAGGAAGAGGGTACTGTCTCACGGCTCAGAACAAAAAGGGAACAGTCCGTCTGGATGGCGCCCGCACCTGGCCCAAGACGAACAATGGCCAAGAATCTGCGCGATCCCGGTATCCACTGGTCGGTGTTTGCGCAGTTGAGACGGGGCGTGCGCACAGGTGCTCGGGTCAGTGGGTGCACCACGGGAGCGGGTTTTGCACGCTTGAGGCACACCGACCCCGTCTCACGCGAAGGAGCTCGACATGAGCGCGCAGACCTCCCTGGCCGCACAGCCGGCATCGCCGGTCCTACCGAACATCCCGGTTCGCCCGCCCACCACGACTCCGCCTCCCGTCCCGGCCCCGACCGCCGCGCCCGACTTGCCGCGGCTCTACGGTCCACCGGGGTGGACGGTGCGCATCGGCCTGTGGCGGCTGCTGGAGCCCTGGCTCGACACCCCGCGCTGCCTGCCGGGGGAGAGCCCGCTGCGACTGGATGCCAGGGGCGCCCCGGTGAGCGACTACGTGCCCTTCCGCGGCATGGACGCCGCCACCGCGGCCGACCTGCTGAACCGGCTGCCGGCTGCGGCACTGAGCGACCGCCAGAACCTCGCCCCGAGCCTCAAGACGATGCTGACCGCCTGCGCCGGAGCGGACGGGCAGGTGCGCCTGTGCGGCTACGGCATCGGCCCCCAGCGGGAGGACGAGCGGCTGAGCGCCGAGGCCCTGTGGGTCGCCGACGCCGACCTGCAGGGCTACGAGGTCCTCGTCGAGCACAGCCGGGACTGCCAGTGCTCCGCGCTGTGGGAGCGGGTCAGGGACCGGTACGAGCTCGACGCCGGCTGCATTCCCGACGATATCGTGCGTACCCGGCCCGAGTGGGCCGGCGGCGCGGTCGGCTGGTGGATGTGGTGGGACTGATAGGCCCGTTGCGGCGGGCAGCGCCGGCGGGCCCGTACGATGGCGCGCGTGATTAATGTCCAGGACCTCACCATGCGCATCGGTGCTCGCCAGCTCGTCGCTCACGCCGGCTTCCGGGTCGACAAGGGGATGCGCATCGGCCTCGTGGGTCGTAATGGCGCCGGCAAGACCACGATGACCAAGCTGCTCGCCGCCGCCTCCGTGGCCCAGGGCGCCGGCCGTGCCGTCAACGACGCCGACGAGCGCCACGGGCTGGAGGCCGTCGAGCACGAGGGCACGATCACCTGCACGAGCTCGGTGGGCTACCTGCCCCAGGACACCAAGGTCGGGGACTTGAGCGAGATCGCCCGTGACCGGATCCTCTCGGCCCGCGGCATCGACGCGCTCCTGGCCCGCATCCGCAAGGCCGAGGAGCGCATCGCCGTCACCGAGGGTGAGGCTCAGGCCAAGGCCCTGGACCGCTACACGCGCCTGGACCACGAGTTCACCATGGCCGGCGGCTATGCCGCCGCCTCCGAGGCCGCCCGCATCAGTGCCGCGCTGGGCCTGCCCGACCGCATCCTGGACCAGCCCATCGGCACGCTCTCAGGTGGCCAGCGCCGTCGGGTCGAGCTCTCCCGGGTGCTGTTCCAGCAGCCCGACACGCTCCTGCTCGATGAGCCCACCAACCACCTCGACCACGACTCGATCCTGTGGCTGCGCGACCACCTGCGTACCTACGCCGGGGGCTTCATCGTCATCAGCCACGACGTCGAGCTCCTGCGCGACACCGTCAACCAGGTCATGTACCTCGACGCCGGTCGCGGGGTCCTCGACGTCTACCACCTGGGCTGGGACGCCTACCTCAAGCAGCGCGCCGACGACGAGCACCGGCGCCGTCGGGAGCGCGCCAACGCCGAGAAGAAGGCCGCCGCCCTGCGCGCCCAGGGGGAGAAGATGCGGGCCAAGGCCACCAAGGCCGTGGCCGCCCAGCAGATGCTCAAGCGGGCCGAACGCCTCATGGCCGACCTGGAGGACGAGGCGGCTGTGGAGAAGGTCGCCCACCTGCGCTTCCCCGACCCCGCCCCCTGCGGCAAGACCCCGCTGCGCGCCTCCGGGCTGTCCAAGGCCTACGGCTCCCTGGAGGTCTTCGCAGGCGTCGACCTGGCCATCGACCGAGGCAGCCGGGTCGTGGTCCTGGGCCTCAACGGCGCCGGCAAGACCACGCTCCTGCGCCTGCTCGGCGGGGTGGAGGAGCCCGACTCCGGAGAGGTCATCCCCGGCCACGGCCTCAAGATCGGCTACTACGCCCAGGAGCACGAGACCATCGACACCGCGGCGAGCGTCGTGGAGAACCTGCGCCGCGCCGCCCCCGGCATGGACGACACCCAGGTGCGCAGCGTCCTGGGCTCCTTCCTCTTCTCGGGCGCGGACGCCGACAAGCCCGCCCGGGTCCTGTCCGGCGGGGAGAAGACCCGCCTGGCCCTGGCCATGCTCGTGGTCTCCAGTGCCAACGTCCTCCTGCTCGACGAGCCGACGAACAACCTCGACCCCGCCAGCCGCGAGGAGATCCTCGGGGCGCTGGGCACCTTCGCCGGCGCCGTCGTCCTGGTCACTCACGATGAGGGCGCCGTCGAGGCCCTCAACCCCGACCGGGTCCTCCTGCTGCCCGACGGCGACGAGGACCTGTGGGGGCCGGAGTACCTCGAGCTGGTGGCCCTGGCCTGAGGGGCAGACCGCACCTTCCCGACCCGGGTGCGACGTCGTCGGACACAGTGAGTCCCCTCACCACGGCTCTGCGGTGCGGACCGCGTAGGGTTGTCACCAGGAACAAGGCATCGAGCTGGAGCGTTGGCTCCAGTGGATCCTTCAGGCGCTCGTCACGAGAGCCACCGCAGGACCTTCAGCGGCTCCGCACGAGGCGCCGCAGACGAACGTAGGCACACCAGACCAGGAGATGACCATGGCAGAGACCGCCCTGACTGAGACCACTGACACCCAGACCCCCGAGCACGAGGTCATCCTCACCGAGACCGCCGCCGCTAAGGTCGCCAGCCTCCTGGCCCAGGAGGGGCGCGACGACCTGCGCCTGCGCGTGGCCGTCCAGCCCGGCGGCTGCTCCGGACTGGTCTACCAGCTCTACTTCGACGAGCGTCTCTTGGACGGCGACGCCGTGCGCGCCTTCCCCACGGGCAGCGACGAGATGGCTAGCGTTGAAGTGGTTGTCGACCGCATGAGCGTGCCCTACCTGTCGGGCGCCACCATCGACTTCGCCGACACCATCGAGAAGCAGGGCTTCACCATCGACAACCCCAACGCCGCCGGAAGCTGCGCCTGCGGCGAGTCCTTCCACTGATCCCTCCCGCGCAGGCCCCTCCCTCATTCAAGGAGCTCATGTGCGCCGCACATCCCTGACCCTGACCGCCCTGGCCGCGGCCGCCTGCCTCACGCTGGCCGGCTGCTCGGGGTCGTCCAAGAACGCCTCCGCCACGCCGTCGGCCCAGGCGTCCCCGACCCTGACCCGCTCGATCATCGACTGCGCTCAGGAGGCCGGAACGATCGAGACCGACTCCGAGGCGCTTCCGGCGATCGGAGGCGATGCGGGAGCCGAGCCGACCGTCACCTGGAGTGAGGGGAAGCAGGCGCCTGCCAACCTCGTCTCCAAGACACTCACCGCCGCGGAAGGCCCGGCGGTGTCCTCGGGCGACGTCGTCACCGTAAACTACGTGGGCTGGAAGTGGGGGTCAACGGAGGCTTTCGACTCCTCCTTCAAGAAGGGTGCCCCGGTCACCTTCGGCCTGACCGGGGTCATCCCCGGATGGACCTGCGGCCTGGCCGGGCACAAGGTCGGTGAGCGCGTCCAGCTGTCGATCCCGGGCAAGCTCGCCTACGGCGAGACCGCCGATCCGGCTCGCCCGAACTCACCGACCGGGCCGCTCGTCTTCGTCGTCGACATCACTGCTCGCATCACGGGCGATGAGCTGACCCCGTCCACGAAGGACGCCACGATCGACTCCGCGGAGGTCAAGAAGCTCTCTGATCGCGGCGTGACGATCTCCGGCGACCTGGGTGCTCCCGCAGCCGGACTTGCGGGCCCCAAGGCCGAGGAGCCTCTGCAGCCGGAGGTCTTCGTCGTCGCCCGCGGAAAGGGCGCGGCCATCAAGGAGACCGACACGGTGGCCGTCCAGATGTCGCGCACCTCGTGGGACGGCACGACGAGGAGCTCGACCTGGGAGGATCACGCCCCCAGCGCAATGCCGGCCGGACAGATCCGTGCGGCCGGGCTGCCAGTGGGATCCAGGATCGTGCTGCTGGCCCCCGGTAACTCCAACGGGGGGCAGCGTCAGTCGGCGTACATCTTCGTGATGGACCTCGAGAAGGTCATCTGAGCGGAGAGCCGCTCAGGCGACCACTCGCGATGAGGCTTGTGGCCCGCACCCCGTGAAGGGGTGCGG
>NZ_KV789080.1:0-3604 GCF_001807465.1 Actinomyces sp. HMSC08A09
GAACCATCAGGGTTCCAGGGCCGACGCCGTCGGTGCTAGTGTCTCGATCGTGACACGGGGTGCCACATGGCTGAGAACACACCCGTCGAACCTGTCCAGCTAGTACTGACGAAGGGATGTCACATGCACTGGGGCATGTCTACCCCAGCGGCGCTAGAGGCGGTACGCCGCCACGCCCCGCTGGTCTCCTGCATCACCAACACGGTGGTCACCAACATCACCGCTAACGTTCTCCTGGCTCTGGGCGCGGCGCCCGCCATGGTGGACATCACGGGAGAGGCGGGCCCTTTTGCCCGCGTCGCCTCCACGCTGCTCATCAACCTCGGCACGCCTCAGCCCGAGCAGCGGGACGCCGCCCGCGAGGCCGTGGCTGCGGCGGCTGACGCGGGCACGCCGTGGGTCCTCGACCCGGTGGCCATCGGCACGCTGACGCACCGCACTGCGCTAGCCCGGGAGCTCCTCGGCCGGGGACCGAGCGTCGTACGGGGCAATGCCTCGGAGATACTGGCTCTGGCCGGTGACGGCAGCGGTGGGCGGGGCGTCGAGACCGCCGACGACGTCGCCGCGGCACTCGATCCGGCCTGCGACCTGGCCCGCAGCCACGGCTGCGTTGTCGCCGTCTCCGGGCCCGTCGATCTGGTCACCGACGGCGAGAGCGTCATCCACGTTCAGGGCGGCTCCGCGCTACTGACCCGGATGACCGGCGGGGGCTGCGCTCTGGGTGCGGTGGTCGCGGCCTTTCTCGGGGCGGGGCGGAAGGAGGGCCTGGATGACGTGAGCGCCGTCGTCGCTGCGCATGCCGTCTACAGCGCTGCTGCCGAGCGAGCGGAGGCCCGATCAACCGGCCCCGGATCCTTCCCACCAGCCTTCCTCGACGCCCTGTACGCCCTTGAGATGCAGGACCTGCAGAACGTTAGCGTCAGTGCTACCAGCGCGACCACCGCCGCCGGGGGAGGGCCGGCATGAGGGCCGCACCGGACCTGTCGGTTTACCTCGTCACCGATGAGGGCCAGTGCCGCTCGCGCGGCAGAGACGTCCTGGCCACCGTTGAGGCTGCTGTCGACGGCGGAGTCACCTGCGTCCAGCTGCGCGCCAAGGGTACCGACGGCGGACTCTTCCTGACTCAGGTGCTGGAGGTGGCCGAGGTGATTGGTGATCAGGTCCCCGTCATCGTCAACGACCGCGTCGACATCTTCCTGGCGGCGCGTGATCAGGGAGCGCCCGTGGCCGGGGTACACCTCGGCCAGTCGGACCTGCCCGCCCGCATCGCACGCCGTCTCGTCGGGGAAGAAGCCTACCTCGGGCTGTCGGCCGCGACTCCCGACGAGCTGCGCACCGCCCAGGAACAGGGCGCCTGCGACCACGTCGGCATCGGCGTCGTTCACCCCACCGCCACCAAGGCCGACGCTCCGAAGAGCCTGGGGGTGAACGGCGTGGCGCGCATGGCTGCCCTGATCGATCTGCCTGCTGTGGCCATCGGCGGCATCACGGCCAGCGACCTGCCGGCCCTCCGGGCGGGTGGTCTGGCCGGTGCCGCCGTCGTATCAGCCATCTGCACGGCCGAGGACCCCAGGAGCGTCGCCGCCGACCTGCACCGTGCCTGGGACGAAGGATGTCGGCGATGAGCCAGCAGCGTTCGGCAACCGTGACCGCCTTGACCATTGCCGGCTCAGATCCTAGTGGTGGCGCCGGCATTCAGGCCGACATGAAGGCCATGAGTGCCCTCGGCTCCTACGCGATGAGCGTCATCACGGCGTTGACCGCCCAGTCAACGCGCGGTGTGGCCGGTGTGCACGCCGTGCCGGTCGAGTTCGTCCGTCTCCAGATGGACACGTTGCTGGAGGACATCGTCCCCGATGCCACGAAGATCGGGATGCTCGCCACCGCCGAGCTGGCCGACGCGGTGGGGGAGTACCTGCCTGGACTCACTCATACGGTGCTCGACCCGGTCATGGTGGCCACCTCCGGGGACCGCCTTCTCGACGAGCAGGCGGTCGGTGCCGTGCGCCGTCTGTGCGCCAAAGCCGATCTCATCACTCCTAACCTCTATGAGGCGGCCGTCCTGCTGGGGGAGGAGCCCGCGGCGACCCTCGGTGAGCTGCGCAACCAGGCGCAGCGCCTGAGGGATCTGGGTGCGCGTAGGGTACTGGTCAAGGGCGGTCACCTGAGCGGTGACGCTGGTGACGCCGTCGATGTCTACGCCGATGCCGACGGCGTCGAGATCCTATGCGGTCGCAGGGTGTCCACGCAGAACACCCACGGCACGGGATGCACGCTCTCTTCGGCGATCGCCTCGCTGCGACCACGCCGGGCGACCTGGCTGGAAGCGGTGCGGGACGCCAAGGACTACCTCACCGGCGCCATCGCACACGCCGAGGCCCTGGGCGTTGGACACGGGCGCGGGCCCGTCCACCATTTTTACCGAGTCTGGACTAGAACCGGATGGTAAGTTATGTCGTTGTCGTCGGCGACCTCCCCGGCTCACGCTGCCGAGCTTGCGCAGGGTGGAGGCGCGGCGCCCAGTGCGTCCTTGACACGGTGACCGCTCCCACCAGGCACCTCTGCATGTGAGACATAGGACTGAGTCAGGTGGTGTACAGCCTGGGATCGTAAACTGAAGACCGGGAGACTCCCTCGCTCAGGAGCACTGAGATGGTTGACACACGCACCGCTCTCGCCCAGTCCGACACCCTTCGCCTCATCTGGCCCCAGTGGCAGGGGGCGGGAGAGACCTCGGTGCGCAACCTGCTGCCCGAGCTGCCCTACGGGGAGGCGCGGCGCGTCTACGCACTGGGAACCCGGGTGCTGACGGCGCTCCTGCCCGAGCACGCCGGTCCCACGGAGATCGTCCCCGTCAGCGATGAACCCACTGGCGAGGAGGTTCTCGTCACTAACGGCATGGAGTCGCGTGCCCAGATCCTGGCCGGGATTCGTGACGCCCGCGAGGCGATCGCCCGGCACGACGCTCCCAGGATCCTCACCCTGGGCGGGGACTGCGCTGTTTCCGTCGTCCCCTTCACCGAGCTCGCCGCCCGTTACGGAGACGACCTGGCCGTCGTCTGGATCGACTCCCACCCTGACATCGGCACCTCGCACGCCCAGTACCCCGGCTACCACGCCATGGCGGTCTCCCACATTATCGGTACTGGTGACGTCGAGGTGATGGAGGAGCTGGCGGCCTTTGTCTCCCCGAGTCGACTGACCCTGGCGGGCCTGCACTCCTGGACCGAGGACGGCTACCCCAACATCGCCACGTGGGGGCTGCACGCCTTCGGCCCGGCCGACCTGGGCGACTCGACGGAGCCCCTGCTGAGGTGGCTGGAGGCCACCGGCTGCAGCCGCGTAGCAGTCCATCTGGATGTCGACACCGTGGACGCCGATGAGGTCCGGCTGAGACTGGGCTACGATCGCGGCGGCCTGAACGTGACTCAGACCAACCGCGTGATCAGGGATCTAGGGCGGGCGGCCGACGTCGTCGGCCTGACGATTGCCGAGTACGTGCCCCGGCAGGTCGTCGCCCTCACCCATCTCCTGGAGGGGCTGCCGCTTCTCTGAGTGATCGGGGCGGGCCGGGCGAGCCCGCCCAGCGGGTCGTCACTGCCGG
>NZ_KV789081.1:0-2934 GCF_001807465.1 Actinomyces sp. HMSC08A09
TCGAGTTCTCAAACAACACACCCACCGAGATTTGAGACCAGGAAGAATTCCTTGCTTGCCTCTCGAAGGCGACCGGACTAGCATAAGCAGGTTGTCGTTCGGGAATCAAACTCGGATCGCGTGACCCTGATCTCTGAACTATTCTGCTTTTTCCGTACCGGTAGGATCACTCCTTCCGGTTCGGCGTTTCCGCCGTCCGGTGCCGCCGTCAGACCGTTCAGTCGCTCCGGCAGCGAGGAGTACTATAGCCAGACTTGATCGGGGGTTGTCAAACGACTTTCCCGCGACCTGCATCACACCCAGGCTCCCCGGGGCACAGGCCGGCTCCCCCCTGCACCGGTCCCTCCCGGTTCTACTTCTCCTGTCATCGCTTCTCAGGGCCGTACCAGGCCAGCGCGAATCCCCCAGAGCACCGTTTGCAGGCGGTCTCGAGACCCGGTTTTCTGCATGAGTCCCGTCAGGTGGTACTTGATTGTCGTCGGCTCCACATAAAGGTGTGCTGCCATCTCACTGTTGGACATGCCCTGGGCCAACAGTCTGAGCACTTCCAACTCCCGAGAGGTCAAGGCGACGTCCACGGAAGCAGGTCCGGCGTACGACACATGCCCGGATGCACCGCCAGCATCCGCAGCTCTGTCGGTGTACCGATGCTGAGCCCCAGTGTCAGCTTCGGCGAGCGCACCTCGGGAGCCTCGCCTGGAGAGCTCACGCAAGATCCTGCGGGTGACACGCTGGTCCAAGGTTCCCTCCCCTGCTGCGACGGAGCGGACCGCCCCCAGGAGAGTGTCCTCATCGGCACCCTTGAGGAGAAACCCCGCGGCACCGGCCTCGAGGGAGGCCAGGACGTCGTCGTCGACATCGAAGGTGGTCAGAATGAGCACGTCCACGTCCAGATCGGGGTCGGAGACGATCGCCCGCGTTGCCGCGATACCGTCGGTCCCGGGCATGCGGATGTCCATGCACACGACGTCGGGGCGCAGTTCACGAGCCAGCGTGATCGCCTCGGCACCGTCGGCGGCCTCACCCACGACCTCGATGTCCTCCTCCGCTCCGAGGATGACGCTCAAGCCTGCGCGGACCACGGCCTGATCGTCAGCGATGACGAGTCGAATCATAGGAATGCCGCTTCCTCCTCGGGACGGGACCCGTCGGCGCCGTCCGGAGGAACGGGGATGACAAGGCGGTTGCACCAGCCGCCGTCGGGGTCGGGGCCGGTGACCAGCTCAGCACCCACCAGGGCAGCGCGCTCAGCCATGCCGGACAGACCGTAGCCACCGCCCTTGCTGCCCACACCCGCCTGACGCGCCTCCGCATTCGGCGGACGTCGGTTGTTCACCACGATCTCCACATACCCCTGCTGATAGGTGACCCGTACCTGGCAAGGGGCTCCCGGCGCGTGCCGCGCGCTGTTGGCGAGCGACTCCTGGACCATGCGGTAGGCGGCGGTGTCAGCTAGTGGGCTCAGGGGACGAGGCCGGCCGTTGACTGCGTACCCGACCCGCTGTTGACGACAGCGAGACTCCTCAACGAGGCGAGGCACTGCCTCCAGCGAGGGCAGGAGCACCGGCTCCCTTGCCATCCGGGAATCCGTCACGGCCGCCGGCTCGGCTGTCGCCTCGGTGCTCGACGACGTCGATTCGCTCTGTTGACCATCCGTCACCTGCCCTCCACGCTGAGAGTCACTCCTGTCCTCGCTGCGCAGGAGACCGACGACCTGACGCAGATCGGCCAGAGCGGTTCGGGCACTATCCTGCACCGTCTGGAGCATCTGGTCGGAACGCTCTGGGTCCTTGTGCCGCAAAGCCGCGGCCGCCTGGGCGCTGACGATGACGCCGGAGAGGTGGTGGCCGGCGATGTCGTGGAGATCGCGGGCCAGGGCATTGCGGCTTGCCCGCAACTCGCGCGCGGCCCGCTCGCGCTCCTCGCGCTCGAGCAGCTGCTTCTCCCGTTCAAGGAGCTCGGCCTTGTCGCGCAGCGCCTGGTGGAGTCGCTCACGCCCCAACATGTACTCCGCCGCCACTACCGGGAGCAGGTAGCGCTGCAGCAGGTGAGCCGACAGGAAGACGATGACGGCAGCCGGCCCGCGCTCGCCGGAATACACCTCTCGGATGAGGAAGACCAAATTAAAGACGATAATGTTGGTAAACAGCGCGACCTGCCAGCCTGGGACGCGGTGACGCACCAGGTACCAGATGACGACCATGACTGCGGTGGATCCGACTGACGATCGATCGCTGGCGATGAGGATGGTGAGATCGGCAACGGCCACTACAGCAAGCACCCGGTATGGAAAACGATCCGTCACCGTCACAGCCACTACCTGGAGGATGATAGCCAGAACGATGACGAGAATCGCCCGGGGAATCAGACTGATTTCTCCATATCTGATGACGTGCTCGGGATCGACCAGCAACGTGCCGAAATAGGACAGCACGCCGAGCAGGTAGAGCGCCACCGCGGTCCGGGGCAGGCGCGGTGGACTCTGCACCTGGGCGGCGGAATCGGGCACGCGGCTGGGCACGCTCCGAGTCAAGCACATGCGCAGCCGCGAGGTGCCCGAGTCCGCTTCCGAACCCATCACTTGTGGCACAGGGTGGCGTCGACGGCGTCCTTGTTCCGCTGGTACTTCTCCTTGGCGGAGCTCTCCAAGTTGCTCTGGTCCGCGATGGCTGTAGGCAGGGCGGTCACGGCGACGGTGACGGCGGTGCCGTCAGGTCCGACGGCGTTATCGGTCTGGTACCCGTAGATCGTCCCGCCGTGGCCCCAGGCAGTGCCCCCACAGGACAACGACCTACCGATCAGGCCCAGCCCGTACACCGTCCCCGGTCCAAGGTACGAGCTGGCGTCAACCGCTCCGTTCTTCATCTCGTCGATGCTGGACTGGGTCAGCAGCCTGCCGTCGAGGACGGCCTGGAAGAAGGTGTTGAGCTCGCT
>NZ_KV789081.1:2954-3418 GCF_001807465.1 Actinomyces sp. HMSC08A09
AGACCATCGCACCAGCCGCCCACCCCCAAGCCGGATCCATCTCGGTAATATCCTCCAGCTTGCCCTCAGTACTGAGGTGGTAGCCCTGAGGGTGAGTACCACGAATCTTCTCCTCCCCCGGAGCCGGGAAGTAGGTGTGGGACAGCCCCAGCTTCTTGACGATGCGCTGGTCGATCTGCTCCCCCACCGGCCGCTGAGACACCCGCTCAACAAGCATCCCCAGCACGATGTAGTTCGTATTGGTGTACTTCCACTGCGTCCCCGGCTCGAAGGCCGCCGGCTTACTCAGAGCCGTGTCCAGCAGGTCCCGCGGTTGCGCGTAGTGATCCTTGATCTGGAAGATATCGCCGCTACCGGGAGTGGTGTCGGTGTACTCGGGTAGTCCGCTGGTGTGCTGGAGGAGCTGACGCACCGTGATCCTCGATCCGTCGATGCCCTCGCCCTTGATGAGGCCGGGCAGGTAG
>NZ_KV789082.1:0-1035 GCF_001807465.1 Actinomyces sp. HMSC08A09
CGAGCCCGCCCAGCGGGTCGTCACTGCCGGTGCCACCGCGGACCCGGTCAAGGACTACCTCAAGCAGATCGGTAAGGTTGCGCTGCTGAACGCCGAGCAGGAGGTCGAGCTCGCCAAGCGCATCGAGGCCGGTCTTTACGCCGAGCACCGCCTGGCCGAGGAGGGCAACGACCTGCCGGCCAAGCTGCGTCGTGAGCTGCACTGGGTGGCCCAGGACGGCCAGAGGGCCAAGAACCACCTGCTGGAGGCCAACCTGCGACTGGTGGTCTCCCTGGCCAAGCGCTACACGGGCCGCGGCATGCTCTTCCTGGACCTCATCCAGGAGGGCAACCTGGGCCTCATCCGCGCCGTGGAGAAGTTCGACTACACCAAGGGCTTCAAGTTCTCCACCTACGCCACCTGGTGGATTCGCCAGGCCATCACCCGCGCGATGGCGGACCAGGCCCGTACCATCCGCATCCCGGTGCACATGGTCGAGGTCATCAACAAGCTCGCCCGCGTGCAGCGCCAGATGCTCCAGGACCTGGGACGTGAGCCCACCCCGGAGGAGCTGGCCGTCGAGCTGGACATGACCCCGGAGAAGGTCGTCGAGGTCCAGAAGTACGGCCGCGAGCCGATCTCCCTGCACACCCCCCTGGGTGAGGACGGGGACTCCGAGTTCGGTGACCTCATTGAGGACTCCGAGGCCGTGGTCCCGGCCGACGCGGTGAGCTTCACCCTCCTGCAGGAGCAGCTCCACGCCGTGCTCGACACCCTCTCGGAGCGTGAGGCCGGCGTGGTCTCCATGCGTTTCGGTCTGACCGACGGCCAGCCCAAGACCCTCGATGAGATCGGCAAGGTCTACGGGGTCACCCGGGAGCGCATCCGCCAGATCGAGTCCAAGACCATGTCCAAGCTGCGCCACCCCTCGCGCAGCCAGGTCCTGCGCGACTACCTGGACTGAGCGGACTCACCGGACAAGCGGGGAGCGCTACCGGCTCGCTCATCTCAACGGCGTCGGCCCCGGAACCATCAGGGTTCCAGGGCCGACGCCGT
>NZ_KV789083.1:0-26758 GCF_001807465.1 Actinomyces sp. HMSC08A09
CGGACTGCCGTCTCCGACGCCACCCCCGCCCCCGGCGCCGCTGTCGCCGGGGAGGCTCCGGCGGCGGGCCGGACCGGACCGCCTCCCGAGCTGTCCGCCGAGCGCGGCCCCCCGGCCACCGCCCGAGCCCGGCGGGGCGTCCGGGCGGGCTCAGCGTTCCGGGAGGCTCCGGTATCGGGCTGTGCAGCGGCGGCGTCGGCCCCTGGCGTCTCCTCGCCCGGCGCGCTCACTTGCCGACGGCCTCGGTCCAGGTGTTCAGCCACTCCTCGCGGTGGGTGGTGATCTCCTTGGGCTCGACCTTCACCGGCGACTTCGACAGCGGCCCGAACTTCGTGAGGGCCTCGGGCAGGGCGGCGTCGGGCAGGACCGGGTACATGTACATCTGCCCGGGGATGTCCTCCTGGACGGCCTTGGAGAGCATCCACGTCACGAAGGCCTTGCCGCCCTCGGGGTTGGCGGCGCCCTTGAGGACCCCGGCGTACTCGACCTGGCGGAAGGCGGTGTCCAGCAGGGCGGAGGTGGTACTGGAGCTCTTGTCCTTGGAGACCGTGAAGGAGGGCGAGGAGGCGTAGGACACGACGATGGGGTAGGTGCCCTTGCCGCTGCCGGAGAAGTCGGTCTCGTAGGCGGCGCTCCAGTCCTCGGCGATCCGGGCGCCGTTGGCCATGAGCTGCTTCCAGTAGTCGGCGAAGGAGCCGGCGCCGAAGTGGCCGATGGTGGCCAGCAGCCAGGCCATGCCGGGTGAGGAGTTCGTGGGGTTGATGGCCACGAGCAGGCCCTTGTACTCGGGCTTGGTGAGGTCCTCGAAGGTCGCCGGGGGCGTCAGGCCCTTGCCGGTGAAGTAGCCGGTGTCGATGTTGAGGCAGACGTCGCCGACGTCGATGGGCGCCAGGGCCGGGGTGTCGGCGACGACGTAGCTCTCGGCGCCCTTGGGGAGGGTGACGGTGGCGGAGGTGTCGATGACGCCCTGGTCGAGGGCGCGGGTGGCGTAGGTGTTGTCGATGCCGAAGACGGCGTCGCCCAGGGGCGCGTCCTTGGTCAGGACGAGCTTGTTGACCAGGGCGCCGGCGTCCCCGGAGGTGGCGATCTTGAGCGTGTAGCCGGTCTCGGAGGTGAAGGCCTTCTGGAGGTCCTCCGAGACGTGGAAGGAGTCGTGGGTGACGACGGTGACGGTCTTGGAGTCGCCCTGGGAGCCGGCCTTCTTGCCCTTGCCGCAGGCGGCCAGGCTCAGGCCGACGGCGCCGGCGGCGGTTCCGGCGAGCAGGGCGCGGCGGCTGAGGGCCGGGTGGGGCCGGCCGGGGCGGTGGGTGGACTGGATGCTCATGTGTGCCTCCTGGATGGTTCTCCGGAGGGCCCGGCGACCATCTGCGGCGCGCCGGGGAGATGGTCTCGACTTCCTTCGCCGGTACTAACCGGAGCAGGTTCGAGGGTCTGCGGGCTTCCGCACTCTCAGCGCCATCGGCGGCGGCCCGTCGACCAGTGGCGGCCGGGCCGACGACGGGGCGCTCCCCTGTCGTTGCAGGTCAACTGTAGTTCGAGGGCGCCCGCTGACACCAACTCCATCCGGCCCGCGCCGCGCGCCCGAGCTCTGCCGCGGCCCCCACACGTTCACCTTCCCGCGCCATCGCCTTTCCGCGCGATCGTAGGGTAATCCGCGAGGTCGTACCTTTAACCCTCGACAGCGCGACCTACGGTACGACCGCGCGCCGAGCAGCCAGAGCCTTGGCCGCGACAACGAGTGGATCCGTGGGCTCCCGACCCAGCAGGTACGGAAGGTCATCACCCGTCCTGGCCAAGAACCCGTACCGGATGACACTGGCGATCGAGAGCATCAAGAACTGGCGGAAGGCCGGCATTCCAACCTCGGCAAGCAGCTGCCGGTACTCGCCCAGGCCGATGTCCCTCACCTCGCAGCCCAGGCGGCCTGCGACGTCGGCGGTGGAGATCGCTCTACTTCCCACTAACTCGTAGACCTTCCTCTCGTGCCTACCCGGGTCACTGAGGACGGAAGCCGCCGCACAGGCCAAGTCTTGCCGTGCCACCGCAGCCACGGCCCCAACCCCAAGCGGCGACACGATCCTCGCCGGCGCCCCACTTCGCCTCTCCCACGAGAGCGGAGCGCCGAGAATATCGGCGTAGACGCCGTTACGCAGAATGGTCCATGTCATGCCGCTGGCCATGGTGATTCCCTCGGTGACTCGGTGCGGCAGTGCCATTGACAGGTGGTCGCCCGCGCCAGTGAGGCTCGTGTAGACCAGATGGGAGACGCCGTCGCGCTCCGCGACCTCAACGGCAGCGCGGTTGAAGGCGATCTGACGGTCGTCCTCCTGTGCCCCGGCAGGCACCAGTAGCAGGGTGTCGACGCCGTTGAAATCCAGGCTGTCCGGGACGCTGAAGTCAACATGCCGTTGCCCCACCGACGGCGTGCGGCTGCCACCCACCACCGGAATGCCGCGAGCGCGCAACTCCGCCAGGACGGCTGAAGAGAACCGTCCACTCGCACCGGTCACCATGATCATGAGTAGGCTCCTTCAGACTCAACCGCGCCCCAGAAACCAGTTCCCGCGGCCACCGAACCTTCTGCGCATGAGCCTGAGGCATCGCGCACGCACCTACAAGGAGGCAGTTTCTTGTCACCGACACACAGCGATGTGACCACCGAAGACCCCAATCCGGAGCCTCTGGAGCGGTGCACCCGGGCGCACCGCGAGGATCCCGGCATCCAGGCGGTTCATGACCGACTGGGGGACAAGTGGTCCCTGCTGGTCATCGTGGAGCTGACGCACGGTCCACTGCGTTTCCGTCAGCTGCAGCGCGCCGTCGGCGGCATCTCACAGCGCATGCTCACCCTGACGGTGCGGCGTCTGGAGCGCGACGGGCTGGTGCACCGCACGGTCTACCCCACGGTTCCCGCCCAAGTCGATTACCGGCTCACCGAGATGGGGGCAAGCCTGACGCATCTGCTGAAAGCCCTTGCCGACTGGTCACTGGCGCACCGGAAGGACATCGCCCAGGCCCAGGCCGACTACGACCGCACCCACCCGGACAGGCCCGTGCGTTAGATCGCGGCGCGAGCCTCCCGCCCGGCCGGTCCGACCACCTCCCCCCAGGGAGGAGTCGGGGCACACGCCGTCGTCCGTAGGGTGGAGAGCCGGCTCCCACGAATCGTCCCAACGACGCTCACACCCACCGGCAGCCGCCTCCTAACCTGCTCATATGAGCGCAAGGCGGCACCAGCCGGCCCCGGTTCTATGATGAGCGCCGCCCCATCAGCACCCACCGTCCCGCGCCATGCCGGGAAGGCCCGCCTTCCCCGCACCCAGGACAAACCCACCCCCTGCACCACGAGAGGAAGCCGCCCCATGAGCACCCCCTGGTTCCTCCCCGCTCCGCTGGTCGACGTCGCCGCCCTGGCGCTGTGGTGGGGGCTCCTCAGGCTCTCGCGGCGCCGCGACAACCGCCGGCTTCGCAACGGACTCCTGTTCCTGCTCTTGGTCGGCGCCACGGTGAGAGCACTGCACCACCTGGCCTCCCTCATCCCCGTCCTCACGATCCCGGTGGGTCTGGGCAGTGTCGCCTTCTTCCTGCTCATCGCCCTCATGCCGTTCCTGCTCATGTTCAACGGCGTCGTCCTGATCCGCCGCGAGGGCCGGCGCCTGAGCAACCTGCTGTGCCTGGCGGCCGGCCTGGGACTCATCGCCACACCGATGGCCGCCGTCGCCCTTGTGGCCACCGGCAGCCCCTGGACCCTGCTGGTTGCCGCACTCATGTTCTGCGCCTGCGCCTACCTGGGCGCCTTCCTCCTCATCTTCCTGGGCCAGACGGCGGTGCAGCGGATCTGGGGCGGACGCCGAGCCATGCCGCACCCCGACGTCGTCGTGGTCCATGGCGCCGGCCTCATCAACGGGAAGGTCGGGCCGCTGCTGGGCTCGCGGATCGCCGGAGGCATCGAGGCCTGGCGCGATGAGGAGGCACTGCGCCCCGGGGTGCCGCTGCTGGTCATGAGCGGCGGGCAGGGCGCTGACGAGCCGGTCAGCGAGGCGCGCGCCATGGCCGACTACGCGATCGCGCGTGGCGTCCCGCCTGAGCGGATCCTCCTGGAGGACCGTTCGACGACGACGCGCACGAACATCTCCTACACGCGCGACCTGCTGGCCGAGCGCGGCATGACGGACCCGCAGGTGCTGCTGGTGACGAGCTCCTTCCACGCGGTGCGCACCGCGATCCTGGCCTCCGACATGGGGGTGCCGTGGGCGGTGGAGCCGGCGCGCACGGCCTGGTTCTACATTGTCAACGCCTGGCTGCGGGAGTACGTCGCCGTGCTGACTTACCGGCGCCGCCCCGCCCTGGCCTGCGCTGGTATCGCCGGGGTCTTCGCCGTGCTGTACGCACTGCTGGTCCTCGGCGCGCAGACGGGGCATATCGGCTGAGGGAGGCGGCCTTTCCCGCCCAAGAATTTCAGAACGATTGTTCTTGACTGACCGTTCCAGAACGTTTATTCTGGATTCATGGGACGACGACGTACCTTCATCGAGAGCGAGGCCATCAGCTCCGCGACGGCGGTCTTCGCCGAGCGCGGTTTCGCGGGAGCCTCTGTGGACGATCTGGTTCGGGCCACCGGCGTCAATCGCGCCAGCCTCTACGGGGTCTTCGGCTCCAAGGACGGGCTCTTCCAGCGCTGCCTCACCGAGGCGCTGGCCGCTCTGAGCACTGCAGCCACCCCCGACGATTCCGCCGACGCCGCAGGGGCGGGACGCGAGGATCTCGACCTGATCCTTGTGGCACTCATGGAGATCGCCCCCGGGGACCCGGCCGTGCACGAGTCCCTCGAGGTCGCTTTGAACCGGGCGGGCATCACCGCCGAGGCGCTCGGCCGGCGACTGCTGGTGCGGGCCGGCGCCACGACGTCGGGCTCGGCCCCATCAGCCCCGACGGCATCGGCCTCACCGCCGACGTGATCCGTTCCAGCCCCGCGCCCACCTGCCAGATCACCAGCTCACTTCCACCCAACCGACCTGCCCATGAGAGGAGCAGACATCATGAGTCGCAACACCGTCACCATCACCGACACCACCTTGAGCGTTGAGCCGCACGGGCTGGACAAGATGTGGTCCTACACCTCCCGGCTGGAGATCCCGCTCGCGCACGTGCGCGGCGCCACGCACGACCCCGGTCTGCGCCACGAGCCCAAGGGCTGGCGCGGGCCCGGACTGCAGGCCGGCAGCAAGCTCTCCGGGACCTTCCACGCCGAGGGCACCGCGCAGTTCTGGAACATCTCCGGTTACGAGAACACCCTGGTCGTCACCCTGGAGGACGAGCGTTTCACGCACCTCTACCTCACGGTCGACGACCCCGCAGGCTTGGCCGCACAGATCAACGCCGCCATCCGCCCAGCCCAGGCGTGAGCCCAGGCCTGGGCCGCCGCCTCATCCAGGCAGCGGCTCGGCACCACACACCACGACACCCATCACTCTCCCGCGCGTTCGTGGAGCAGGGCACTGCTTCGAGCCCTGACCCCCGAACGCGCGGCGCACGGTACGACCACCCGGGCCTGACGGTTGGCGCCACGCGGACGGGCACTGGCTGCGGCGTCAGATCAGGAGGTGCCACACACTCCGACACGCTCACACACGAAGGGGGAGGCCACCTCCAAGCGCGGGTCCGGCGGCTGGCGTCACGCGTGCGGGACTGGCTGCTGCGCCGTCGTCCCGGGAGGCGCCACACACTCCGACACGCTCACACACGAAGGGGTAAGCCACCTCCAGCCGACTGACTCAACCAGATTGCTTCAGCCCCACCTTCTTTGAGGATCTCCAGGTTCGCCAGCAGGCGACTCCGACCAACAGAACTAGCGGCCCGATGACGCCTGTCGCGGAGCCGGCGTTCGTCCACATCGCCACCAAGGGCAGGGGCACGAGGAGTAGCACGGCACTGACAGCCGCGGCGAAGGACTTTGAGTGAAGCGCCATCAATGCGCAGGCAATGACGGCAACAGAAGCCAGTGACAAGACTCTTCCCGAACCCGACCAGTTGACAGCAACAAATAGCGCAGCGAATACAATGACAATGACATACGTCAGCAGGGCACTCACACTACTGTTCTCTCGCAGCATTCATGCACCTCCATCAAGCAAGCGCGGCGCCTACTCTTCAGCAGACGAACCCACCGGCCGTAGATCACTCGACATCCTGACCATTCGAGGAGGATCAGGAAATTTCCAACACCTCACAAAGGAAGGTAACAGGGCGAACTGACGAGTACAAGGCACCTGCCACTCAGTTTTCTGGGAACCACTTAGGCTCTCCCTGAAACGTCTTAACAATCCAATGCATTGATGCTATCTGCCCCGTTCGTTCAAGCGCCTGGCGCCACGAGAATCCCCTCCCACCCGGGCGCGGCAGTTGGCGCCACGCGGGCGGGCACTGGCTGCGCCGTCGGCCCGGGTACGGCATGATCGGGACAGAACGGGCCGACACCGTCGGTCCGCCGCCAGCACGCAGGCACCCACGACACCGCCCGGCCCGGGCGCAAGGAGGACTCATGAGCGCACAGGACCCCGCCGAGATCGACCAGACCACCGACTTCATGTGGAAGGCGACCGCGGCCGTGGCCACGCTGGCCTCCGGGTTCGTGGCTGAGAAGGTCGTGGCGCTTGGCTGGCGGGCCATCTCCGGCAAGCCGGCCCCGCGCGAGGAGGACCAGCTCCTCAACTACAAGCTGGCTGAGATCGTCACCTTCGCCATCATCTCTGGCGCCACCGTCACCCTGGTGCGCGAGCTCGGACTGCGCCAGGCCGCCAAGTGGTACAGCGCCCGCCGCCCCGACTCCCCCTACGCGATGCGTGCCATCAGCGCCTGAGGACTCCGTCAGTGCCGGCCCCATTGCGGGGTCGGCACGCTTTTTTGGTGGCCCCGTGTCACGATTGGCGACTTTTCCCGCCCGAGCGCCGTTCGCGGGGGGCCTCCGCACACTCGGCACCACGGTGTCTGCGCAGGTCAGAGTCGGTCTCCGGGGATCCAGTCGAGCTCGAGACCGTCGGCCGCTCCTTGAAAAGTCGCCAATCGTGACACTTTTCCTCTACCGCGCCTCAGCCGCCTCGCTCCGCCAACCCACAGGTAGGCTGACGGGAAGCGCCAACGGTGTGCCGCGCAGGCGACCCTCCGGGGCGCCACCGGCCACCTCCCAGCGCTTCCGCCTTTGCCTTCGGAGACCTGAGGAAACCCGCCCCGATGAGTGCCGTGCAGATCGTCTGTGTCGTCATCGTCGTCATCGCCACGACGATCGGTATCGCAGTTTTCGCACGCGCCTGTTGCACTATTGGCGCCCGCATGGCCGTGGGCCGCGCAACCGCACCGGAGCGCCTGCGCCCGGTCGGCCGGCGCCTGGCGCTCACGCTGGGGGCGCTCGTAGGCCACACCGCCTTCAAGGGTCGTCCCTTCGTCAAGGCCGCCCACTGGCTGGTCATGGTCTCCTTCCCCCTGCTGTTCCTCACGCTCGTGGCCGGCTACGGGCAGGTGCTGGGCGGTCCCGACTTCGCGCTGCCGCTCATCGGCCACGCCGCCTGGTGGGCCTGGGTCATCGAGATCATCGCCTGGCTGTCCACCTTCGGGATCGTGGGGCTGACAATCCTGCGCTGGCGCCTGACCCGGGCCGGCCGGGCCGCCCCGCCCTACGCCCCGGACTCCGACGGCGGCAAGCGCCCGCGCACCTCCCGCTTCGCCGGCTCGACGTCGGCCCAGGCGAAGTTCGTCGAGGCCACCATCATCGGCGTGGTCGCCTGCGTGCTGGCGCTGCGGATGCTGGAGCACGCCCACCTGGCCGCCTCCCCCGACCCGGCGCAGCGGGCCCTGGCCTCCTGGACGCACTTCCCCCTGACGGCATGGACCGGCCCGCTGCTCACCTCCCTGAGCGCCGGTGCCCTGGCCAACGCGATCCTCGTCGTCGCCACCATCAAGGTGGTGCTGTCGATGACCTGGTTCGTCGTCGTGGGACTGCAGCCCTCGATGGGCGTGGCCTGGCACCGGTTCCTGGCGATCCTCAACGTCTACGCGCGCCGCGAGGTGGACGGCTCCAAGGCCCTGGGCCCGCTCCAGCCGCTCATGGTCGGCGACGAGCCCCTGACCGAAGCCACCATGGACACGCTGGAGGAGGCCATGGAGGCCGCCGACTCCGGCGAGGGCCCCGAGGTGCGCCTGGGCGTGGGCCGCATCGAGGACTTCACCTGGAAGGGCCTGCTGGACTTCTCCACCTGCACCGAGTGCGGCCGCTGCCAGGACCTGTGCCCGGCGTGGAACACCGGCAAGCCCCTGTCCCCCAAGCTGTTCGTCATGGCGCTGCGCGACCACCACGCGGCGGCCGCCCCCTTCCTGCGGGCCGCGAACGCCCTGGGGGTCGAGCCCGACGACGTCACCGAGGAGATGGTGGCCTCCCGCCCCACCTCCGGCGGGCTGGTCGGCAAGGCGCTGGGCATGCATGACGGGCTGGCGCGCGAGACGAACCTGGGCCTGGAGCCGGGCACCGCACACACCGGCGACGTGCTCGGTGCGCTGCTGGCGGCCAAGGCGGCCCCCACCGAGACGGGTGTGGCCACGCGGCCGGCGCCCCTGGCCGGGGAGGTCATCCCCGCCGACGTCCTGTGGGCCTGCACCACCTGTGGGGCCTGCGTGGACCAGTGCCCGGTGGATATCGAGCACGTCGATCACGTCGTCGATGTGCGCCGCCAGCAGGTGCTCATGGAGTCGGCCTTCCCCAAGGAGCTCGGCGGCATGTTCCGCAAGATGGAGTCCAAGGGGAACCCGTGGGGGCTGCCGGCACGCAAGCGCATGGACTGGGCCAAGAACCTGGACTTCGAGGTGCCGGTCATCGGCGACGACGTCGAGAGCGCCGCGGACGTCGACTACCTGTTCTGGGTGGGTTGCGCCGGCGCCTACGAGGACCGGGCCAAGAAGACGACGCGGGCGGTGGCCGAGCTGCTGCACACCGCGGGGGTGAGCTTCGCGGTGCTGGGCGACGCCGAGACCTGCACCGGCGACCCGGCCCGGCGCGCCGGCAACGAGATCCTCTACCAGATGCTCGCCGCGCAGAACGTGGAGACCCTGGGCGAGGTCGGGGCGCAGAGGATCGTGGTGACCTGCGCGCACTGCTTCAACACGATCTCGCGGGAGTACCCGCAGATCGGGGGCCGCTACGAGGTCGTCCACTACACCCAGCTGCTCAACCGCCTCGTGCGCGAGGGCCGGCTGCGTCCGGCGCCGCCGCAGGCCGCGGGTGGTTCGACGGCGCCCGACGCCCCATCCGCCTCCGCCGCCCTGGCCACACCGGCACCCGCCACCGGGCAGGACGGCGACTCACCGGCCGGGGACGCCCCGACGTCGAGCACCGAGGCCGCCGAGCCGCAGGCCAAGGCCCCGGCGGCGCCGTCGGGCGGGGAGACCGCCAGCAAGGCAACGGGCGAGTCGGTCATCCCGACGGTCACCTACCACGACGCCTGCTACCTGGGCCGCCACAACCAGGTCTACTCCCCGCCGCGCGAGCTGCTGGAGGCGACCGGCGCGACCACGGTGGAGATGCCGCGCAGCCGCGAGCGGGGCTTCTGCTGCGGCGGCGGCGGGGCGCGCGCCTTCATGGAGGAGACCATCGGGACGCGCATCGCCGTCGAGCGCTCGCGCGAGGCCATCGGCACCGGCGCGCAGGTCATCGCCACGGCCTGCCCCTTCTGCACCACGATGCTCTCCGACGGCGTCGCCTCCGAGGGCGCCGACGTGCGGGTCACGGACGTGGCCACCCTCATGCTGGAGGCTGTGCGCCGCGGCGGGGAGTAGGCGGACGTCGGCCTCACCCCATCGGCTCGGCCGGGGACATCCTGCGCGTCCGGGGACCGGAATCCGGTCCCCGCACGCGCGAACCGCACCCGACCGCAGAGAAATGTCACCGACGGCGTCGAATGCCCCCGGCCGCGCCGCAATGCCTCTGCACGCGTCGATCGTCCCCGGTCGATGAGCGGCACCGCAGGAACTGGCCTACGTCTCGGTGCCCGCCTGGCTCAGTCCGCTGCCGACGCCCTCACCCAACCGGCCGTCGCCTCCCTCACCAAAACCCTCACCGCGCTTGCTCGCCCGCAGTGCCTCCCAGTACTCCAGCCGCTCACGGATGCGGCGCTCGTGGCCGTTGGCAGTGGGTTCGTAAAGGGCCTGACGCTCGACGCCGTCGGGCAGGTAGTCCGCACCGGAGAAGCCGTCGGCCGTGTCCAGGTCGTACTCGTAGCCCTCACCGTAGCCGAGCTCCTTCATGAGTCGGGTGGGGGCGTTGAGGATGTGGGCCGGCGGTATGAGCGAGCCGGTCTGGCGGGCCAGGCGCACCGCCCGGCCGTAGCCGCGGTAGACGGCGATGGACTTGGGCGCGGTGGCCAGGTAGACGACCGCCTGAGCGATCGCGAGCTCCCCCTCAGGCGACCCCAAGCGCTCGTAAGCGTCCCAGACCGCCAGCGTCACCTGGAGGGCGGCGGGGTCAGCCATGCCGACATCCTCGCTGGCAAATCGCACTAGACGGCGCGCCACGTAGAGCGGGTCCTCGCCCCCGCCCAGCATGCGCGCCAGCCAGTACAGAGCGGCGTCCGGATCGGAGCCGCGCATCGACTTGTGCAGGGCGGAGATGAGGTTGTAGTGCTCCTCGCGGGACTTGTCGTACAGGGGAGCCCGGGAGGCGATGACGCCGCGCAGCCCTTCAACGTCAAGTGGTTCCGGGCCGCCTGCGTCCTGGGCGGCGAGGACCTGCTCAACCATGCCCAGCAGGTAGCGGCCGTCGCCGTCGGCCATGGACAGCAGGGCGGTGCGGGCATCCTCAGTCAGGGCGAGACTGCGACCCGTCAGGGACTCGGCGCGCGCCAGCAGCTCGGTCAGGGCGGTCTCGTCCAGGCGGCGCAGGACCATGACCTGGCAGCGAGACAGGAGGGCGCCATTGAGCTCGAAGCTCGGGTTCTCGGTGGTCGCGCCGACCAGGACGACTGTTCCGTCCTCGACATAGGGCAGGAAGGAGTCCTGCTGGGCGCGGTTGAAGCGGTGGATCTCGTCGACGAACAGAAGTGTGCCCTGCCCGATCTCGCGGCGGCGGGCCGCGGCGGCAAAGACCTTGCGCAGGTCGGCCACCCCGGAGAAGGTCGCCGAGACCTGCTCGAAGACCAGGCCAGTGCGGTCGGCCAGGAGCCGGGCGATCGTCGTCTTGCCGCAGCCCGGCGGACCCCACAGGATGATCGAGGACAGGCGGCCGGACGCGACCATGCGGCCCAGCGGGGCGTCGGTGGCGAGCAGCTGGTCCTGGCCGACGACGTCGTCGAGCACCCGCGGGCGCAGCCGGTCGGCCAGCGGGCGGGACGGGTCGTCGACGAAGCCGGAGCCATCGGGGCCAGCAGCGTCAAACAGCGAGAGCGAGTCCGGTTCGGGCGTACGGCGAGCCATGCCCCGAGCGTAGGACCTGGCGGTGACATCAGTGCCGACGGTCGCCCGTCCGACCACCTCGACCCGCACCGTCCCACTCGGCCCTCCCGCATCCACGGGGACAATCCCGTGCAGCCGGGGACATCACACGCGGTGGGGGACATTCCCCTCCGGCCGGGGACATCTTGCGAGTGCGGGGACCGGATTCCTGTCCCCGCACGCGCAAACCGCACCCGACCGCAGAGAAATGTCACCGGCCGCGCCGCAATGTCCCCGCACGCGTCGAATGCCCCGGGCCTGGGCAGTACGTACACGATGACGGAACGCCGGAGAACTACACACCGCCCGCCAGGCAGGACAATTCCCACCATCGGGCTGACATGGCCCCTCCACCCGGGGGAGACTACGAGGTGCACGGCCCCACTGCCGACCCCCGCACACGGGGCCGCCCGCGACACGACCGGCAGGACCGGCGGCGTCCCACCACGGCGCCTCCACTCGGGAGGACACCCCATGACCTTCACCTACACGCTCACCTGCACACTCGACACCACCACGGCCCTCCCACCCGTGGCCGGCAGTGAGGAGCAGCGCGCCTACTGGGTCACCCCCACCATCCTGGCGTGGCCGCTGTCGCTGCTGCCCCGGGGGATGGACCGCGAGGTCGTCGTCACCGACGCCGGTCCCCCCCTCCCCGGCTCCGGCCTCGCCCTGCGTCTCATCACGGCGCCCGACGGCGGCGCCGCAGCCATCCACGGTCGGATCCTGGGCGCGGACGGCATGCCCGCCCCGACGGTCACGCCGCTGCGCATCGTTGGGAACCTTCCCGACGAGGTCCTCGCCGCGCACCCCCACCTGGAGGGCTACATCGCCCTGAGCGCGACCGACGCCGCCGGCACCCCCCTGCTCGACGACGCTGCCGTCGCCTCCGCCCTGACCGGCCAGGTCGCCATCGCCCAGTACGTCGGGCTCCCGGACCCCACCGAGGCCGCAGACGTCAGCGACGCCCACCTCGACGCCTTCACCGGGGTGCAGACCGCCATCCTCCTGGACCATCTCTACGCCGAGGCCGCCACCCGCGCCGAGCTGGGCGTCACCTTCACCGGCGGCCTGCCCTCGTTCGCCCTGTGGGCGCCCACCGCCCAGGCCGTGACCCTCCTGACCTGGGAGACCGGCGACCGGCTGGGGTCGGTGCCGGAGGTCCCCGGCCCGCCGCGACGCACCCCGGCGGTGCGCACCAGCGACGGCCGCTGGGTCGTCACCAACCGCCCCGACCAGCCGGCCGACGTCGCCGCGAGCGCCCCCGGCGGCGAGCCCGCCGCCCCCATCGCCGCCGGCTGCCAGTACCTGTGGGAGGTGCGGGTCTACGTGCCCAGCACTCGACGCGTGGAGACCAACGTCGTCACCGACCCCTACTCGACGGCGCTGACGACGGACTCGACCCGCTCGGTCGCCGTCGACCTGGCCGACCCGCGCCTGGCCCCCGAGCAATGGGCCACCACCCGGGCTCCGGCGGTCCGCAACGACTCGGCCCGCAGCATCTACGAGCTCCACCTGCGGGACTTCTCCGCCGCCGACGGCACCGTCCCGCCCGAGCTGCGCGGCACCTACCGGGCCTTCACGGTGGCGGGCTCGGCGGGTGTGCGCCACCTGACCGAGCTGGCCCGGGCCGGTATGAACACGGTCCACCTGCTGCCCACCTTCGACATCGCCACCATCCCCGAGCACCGCTGCTCCCAGCGCCACCCCAACATCCCCGACGGCGCGCACCCGGCCTCGGCCGACCAGCAGGCGGCCATCGCGGAGGTGGCCGACCACGACGCCTACAACTGGGGCTACGACCCGCTCCACTGGGGCGCCCCCGAAGGCTCCTACGCGACCGAGGGCCACCAGGACGGCGGGGCGCGCGTCGTCGAGTTCCGCGAGATGGTGGGGGCCCTGCACGACCTGGGCCTCCAGGTGGTCCTCGACCAGGTCTACAACCACACGGCCGCCTGCGGGCAGGACCCACGCAGCGTCCTGGACCGGGTGGTGCCGGGCTACTACCACCGTCTCGACGCCGTCGGGCGGGTGACGAGCTCGACCTGCTGCGCCAACACGGCCACGGAGAACGCCCTGTGCGCGCGCCTCATGGTCGACTCGGTGGTGCGCTGGGCGCGCTGGTACCGGGTCGACGGCTTCCGCTTCGACCTCATGGGCCACCACCCGCGCGCCGTCATGGAGCGGGTGCGGGCGGCCCTGGACGAGCTGACGCTGGAGGCCGACGGCGTCGACGGCCGCTCCATCTACCTGTACGGGGAGGGCTGGAACTTCGGGGAGGTCGCGGGCAACGCCCTGTTCGTGCAGGCCACCCAGGGCCAGCTCGACGGCACCGGGATCGGTGCCTTCAACGACCGCCTGCGCGACGCCGTCCACGGCGGGGGCGCCTTCGACCCCGACCACCGCGTCTTCCAGGGCTTCGGCACCGGCCTGCTCACGCAGCCCAGCGGCCTGGACCACCGTGGCTGGAACGAGCAGTCGGCGGATCTGGCCCACCGCACCGACCTGGTGCGCCTAGGTCTGGCGGGCAACCTCAAGGACTACGTCATGACGATCTCGGACGGGTCGGTGCGCCGCGGCATCGACCTCATCCACAACGGGGCGCCGGCGGCCTTCGCCTCCCACCCCCAGGAGAACGTCAACTACGTCGACGCCCACGACAACGAGACGCTCTACGACCTGCTGGCCTACAAGCTGCCCCAGGGCATGCCGGTGGCCGAGCGGGTGCGCATGAACACCGTGTGCCTGGCCACGGTGGCGCTGGCGCAGTCGCCGGCCTTCTGGAGCGCGGGCACCGAGCTGCTGCGCAGCAAGTCCCTGGACCGGGACTCCTACAACTCGGGGGACTGGTTCAACGCCATTGACTTCACGGGGCAGTCCAATGGTTTCGGGCGGGGTCTGCCGCCGGCCAGCCGCAACGAGGGCTCCTGGGCGATCCAGGGGCCGCTGCTGCAGGACGACTGGCTGCGGCCCTCGCCCGAGGAGATCGCGGCGGCCCGCTCCCAGGCCCTGGATCTGCTGCGGCTGCGCGCCTCGACGCCGCTGTTCAGCCTGGGCTCGGCCCGCCTCATCCAGGACAAGCTGAGCTTCCCGGGGGCGGGCTTCGGGGCGCCGGCGGGAGTGATCGTCATGCTCATCGACGACACCCGGGGCGGCAGCGACGTGGACCCCGAGCTCGACGCCGTCCTGGTGGTCTTCAACGCCTCGGGCCAGACGCTCACTCAGCCGCTGCCCGAGCTGGCGGGCCGGGACTTCCGCCTCTCCCCCATCCAGTCCGAGGGGGCCGATGAGGTGGTGCGCCGCACCGGCTTCGACCGTGCCAGCGGGACGATCTCGGTGCCGGCGCGCACCGTGGCCGTCCTGGTGCAGCCCCAGAGCCGCTGAGGCGGCGCGCTCGTTCCCGGGCGGCTCCCCGACGAGGGAAACTGTCACTTGTGACGACTATTCCCCGCCCCTAGGTGCCCCACCGCAACCAGCACACCGTCCTGACCTGGGCAGATGCTCGCAAGCCGCGGAGGACCAAGGAGGCGATCAGCCCAAAATGTCGCCCACAGTGACACAAAGCGGCCCCGGGCGGCTGATTCAGGGGGGCATGCGCGGGTTCAGTACCCACCTAGGAGGTCGGCGGGGTCGACGACGCCGCCGCGCATGCCATACAATATTCAGCATTTCTCAAAACGACACACAACGTTATAAATTGGCCACCAACACGGCAAGACTAGCCGACACACACATTTTGAGAACAACCATCACGATTGATTCGACACAGTAGAGCCATAGATGAATAACGCAATCCTCGATCTTGATCCAAAAAACGCCGACATCCGCTATCTTTCCTCCGCGAAACTACAAGGATTCAACCTGGATCCACAGCATGGTGGATACAATGGCGGCATTCTTGGAGCCTCTTTTGGGACCTCATCGAAAAGTAAATCCAACCGTCGCCTCCTATCTGAGGCGTACCGCACAATGCAGAAGCAAGGATCAATAGGGTACGTATCTCCTCCTTCACCAGGAGGATACCTTCTTACCCGCATGATCGGGTTCTGTTGCGTTTTCGAATCAAACCACAGAGGGCAGTTGCCGCATTTAATCGACACAGCATGGTGGATAGGAAATTCGGAGCAGTACAACATTATTACATACGGATATCGAAAGAACCTAAGCGCACAGGGAACACACCCACCTAGCGACCAGCTCAGCAACATAATGCTCGCCCCCTCCTGGGCAAGGACGCCGTCGGATATTCTGAACTTAATTACGGTAGCGTCCGTCGCAGACAACACCAATGACGATTCCATTCAGAAACTTAACATCGGATCACGCGAAGACAGGGAATATATGGGATGGACTTTTCTAGAAGCCTTTGACCGAGGAAGGAAATTAGAACCACGGGGAGTCTATGAAGTACTGATGAGGGTTGACGGAATCATCGACAACCGAGACATGGACTACAAGCCCTTACGTGACTATCCTACTGTTTTCGGTAGTCCAGTTGCCGTCACCCGGACCTGGATTCCAATACCGGGACGGTATTGCATCCAGAAACACCCCGAACTTCACGCTACATTCATGCTTGCAGACTGGGATGGCGACGACTGGAAAAATATCGGATGGTCAAAACTGGGAAGTGAAGAAGGTGAGCAGCCCACGACACTACCTGCCCCCACTCAAATACACTGCACCCCCCAACTGGACTCCATCCTCTCATTAAATCTTGGCACCAGCCAGCCAACACCCGCTTGTTCAACACAGCCACAGCTATCAAGTCTGTTCTCCAGAAATAATGAGGAAGAAGACTAGGCTGTTCATTTTGCAGCGTTGCAGTCAGTTCAAATGCAGGACATCAGCGGGGTCGACGACGCCGCCGCGCAGGGCCAGCAGCACGAGCTGGATCCGGTCGCGGCAGCCAGTTGTCGACAGCAGGTGGCTCACGTGAGTTGTGACCGTGGGCATGGACAGCCACTTCCGGTCGCAGATCTCCTGGTCGCTCAGGCCCAGGGCGATGAGCGCCAGGATTTCGCGCTCGCGCTGGGTCAGGCCCGCGACCTGCTGGGAGGCCTCGGCGGCCCGGAGTGCCTCGACTGAGTCCTCGGAGGCGTGGCGCCCGGCCCCCTCCCTGGCCCGAACACCACTGACGTGGCCGGTGCGCGCGGCGGTGAGCAGCCGGCGTGTGGGCCCCGGGGAGATGACGGAGCTGCCGTCGTGGACGGCACGGATCGCGGCGGCGAGCTCCTGGGGTGGCGTGCTTGTGAGCAGGAGGCCGGAGGCACCGGCCTCGATGGCATCCATGACGGGGGCGTCGGTGTCGGAGGTGGTCAGGATGACGACTCTGCCGGTCGCGCCGCGGGCCATGAGCTCGCGGGTGGTGGCCGGGCCGCTCAGGCCCGGCATCTGCACGTCAAGGAGGAGGACATCGGCCGGGTCGGCGGCGTTGCGCGCGAGCGCTTCCTTGCCGTCGGCGGCCCGCCAGATGATCTCCATGTCCGGCTGCGCCCCCAGCAGCGTGGCCAGGCCCATGATGTGCAGCGGCTCGTCGTCAGCCAGACCCAGGCGGATCACAGGCACCTCCTCTTCTTGACGGCAACTCACCGGAAGTATCCGCCCTTCCGGTTCGGCCGGTGCGGTTTTGTCCTGATGAAGTGCCGACGACGCCCTGCGAGGTTCGCCATATCAGAGTGATTGGCTCTCACTGTGGGCAGGCGGGGAGCCATACCGCCACCCACCACCCCGGCGGAGCCGGCCGATCCGACCCCGCCGGCGCCCGGACCTCACGCGCCCTTGGCGAAGTGGTTGAGCAGGGAGTCGATGTCCTGCTGCATGCGACCCCAGCGCACGATATGGGCGCCGGTGTCCTCGTAGCGCTCGTAGCCGATGCCGGCGCCGTCGAGCGCCTTCTCGAAGCTCTGCTGGCTGGGCAGCACGACGCTCTCGTAGCGATCGCTCTCAGTCCCGGAGACCAGGAAGACGCGCTTACCCCGGTAGCTCTCCACATGCTCGACCGGATTGTCCGCGCTCACCCGCGCCTGGTCCCACGGGATCCCGTAGATGGTGCCGCCCTTGAGGTCGGTGGCTCCGGCGGTGAAGTTCGCCCAGTGGACCACCGCCCCGTCCTGGATGCGCAGGTCGGCCGGCCCCGAGTGGCTGGAGACCGACGCGAAGAGCTCGGGGTACTTCGCGGCGTACTTCAGGGCCCCGAAACCGCCCATCGAGAAGCCGGAGACCGCGCGACCGGAGGCCTGCCCGGTGGTGGCGAAGGTGGCATCGACCCAGGGGAGGAGCTCCTTGATGTGGAAGGTCTCCCAGTTGCGCGGACCCACGTTGGAGGACTCAGGGTCGCAGTACCAGCCGGCCGCCCCGCCGTCGGGCATGACGACGATGAGGTCGCGCCCCGCGGTGTGGTTGCGGATGTCGTACTTCGTGTCGAAGGTCGAGTAGTTCTCGCCGCCGCCGTGCAGCAGGAAGAGCACCGGGTAGCGGCGCGAGGTGTCGTAGCCGTCGGGCAGCAGCACGTTGACGCGTGGCAGCCAGCCGATCGACGACGTGGCCAGCTTGTAGTACTGCATGCGGCCGTGGTCCTCGTGCTCGGCCACCGTGAGGGCGGCCTGGGCCGGGGCCGAGCCGGCGACGACGGCGCCGCCCCCGATGACGGAGGCGGCGGCGAGACCACCCACCCCCTTGAGCAGGGTTCGGCGGCTGAGCCGATGGGCGCAGGCGCGGCTGGACTGAAGGTGGGATGGCGAGTCGGCGGGCGAGGTCTGTGCACTGAAAGGCATGGCATGTCCTTGGATGTCGACGGTGACGGGTATGGCGGGGCGGACCTGCCGCCCCGGGGACCGGCCGGCTGACGGGCACCGGCCGACCCTTGCGACAAGGCCTCACGGCAGCGCCTCCATCGGCACCCACCTATGAGACTTGTTTCACACCATACGCTAACCGTTCGGTTAATACCACCCCCTGTCGCCGCCGCCCCGAAGGACCTCAGGCGTCGAGCAGGGCGCGCAGGTTGCGCACGTACCGCTCGAGGGCCACGCACTCGCACACGCCACCGGAACCGGCACTCCGACAGGCGAACTGGCAGGCGACACAACCTCACCTCTTAAAGGCGACGACGCCGGCAGGTAGGCACCACACGCCCGACCGATTGGAACGCACAAGCCCGGCAAAGTCAACGAAGCCGGTCGCGGTTGCGCCAGTACAGTGACTGGATTCACTATCTGGTCGGTAGAAATAGCTGCGAGAGACGAAGTGTCTCGATAGCGTCGAAGCATGAGATCTGCTCGCGACTTCATGCTGCTGACCCCTCCGGAGCAGATTGAGACTGCTCCGCCCCTGGGTGACGAGGACTCCCTCGGCCCTGACCCCGACCACCCCTTCATTCCTCCTGCGCTGTACCTACCCTCAACCGGAGTACCCAACGCGCAGGGCCCGGAGATTGAGTTGCGGCGCATGAGAGACGGCCGGATGGCCCTGCTGGCATACACGGCCGTCGACCGCCTGGTGAAGTGCATGGGACCCAACCAGCCGTGGGCACTGCTCCTCACGGAAAACCTCAACGACCTCGCCGAGAAACAGCCCTTCGACGTCATCATGCTGGACCAGCGCATACCCCAAGAGCTCTGGCGCCAAGAAGAAAGGAGATACTAGTGGCTAAAACACTTAAAATGAGTTATGACGACGCGGAAGTCATCAAAAAAAACTTCTACAGCGCTCAAAGTGATTTTGAAGAGAATAAAGACACTATGCCGGAAAGTGTTGACGGCGGCGACGGCACAGACTATATCGTTGAATCAATAATTAAGATAGCTAAAGATGCCGGATATGTTGCACTTGCGTCAAAACTTGGCGGAGACAAAATGGCAGGGGCGATAGATAAAATTAAAGGGGTTGATGAAAGTGTTGCCCAAACATTCAGGGACATGGACAAGAAGGTAACGTCATGAGCGATAATGGGAATATCGATGTCACGATTCCTGGAAGCGTATCATCTGTCGACAATGCTGCTCGCTACTTGGAAAATTTACGCGACGACGCAAGTGACGGAAGCGGCATGCTTAACCGAAACGCAGTAACTTCCGGGATGGGCGGCGAAACCGCCCTCGCTGTTGGCGCATACGCAAGTTCTCTACGAGACGCCGGAAACGACATTTACACCCGCGCTAAGGCTGCAGCTGTTGTGTTTCGATCCTTTGCCGATCAACTCTCATACCGAAAAGACGACATGAAACAGCACCTGGAAACCGCCAGGCAATCCAATCTGACAGTGAAAGGAAACATTATTGAGTACCCGGCGACAGTTTCACCCCCCGGCGAATTTCCAAAGAATGGGACCTCACAGCAAAAAAATGACTGGTACAAGGCAGACGATTCTTATGGGGAATACACTGCAAAGGTAAGAGACTTTGAAATGATAAGAGGTCGCGTAGAGGCGACATTCAAAAAGCTCAATGATTGGATTACCGAGAATCTAATAAAAGCAAAAACCGACGCATTAAACGACACCGAAATGGGGGCAGTTAGAGACTTCGTACTCGGAGCATCAGGCAAGGCCGGAGAACTAGTCCTGGAGAACAAGTATACAAAAGCTGGAGATGCACTTAGAGGCCAGGCGACTGTATTGGCCAGGGAACTCGCAGCCAAAAGATCAGAGAATAAGTCCGTGAGAACGAAAAGCAGACCTCCAAGCGACAAAGCAGTTGCTAGAAACATGGGCAGAGGAAAGCCAAATACTCTCAGTGACACCGCGGATGGTCTCGAGTACGTTGGTGGTCTCATGAAGAAGCTTGCAGGGCCATCACTGACTCTTGCAACTGCAGCTTACGATCTTTATAACGGACAATCACCAAGTAAAGTTGTCATCACCACAGCCACCGCGTTGGCAACTGATGCAGGAGTTGTTGTGGCAGCTGCTGCTCTTGCTCCCGAAGCCTCAGCTCTCGCCGTTGGCGCTACCGCGGTTGCCGTTGGCACCGTTGTTGTGACTGGGGTGGGATATGCTTACGAGTATGCTGTTCCTCAAAACATTCGAGGGAAGATCGATCACTTCATTGAAGAACAAGGAGAGCTCAACTTGGAGGAGTGGGAGGATGTCAAGAACGAGGTTCACGACGGCTGGGATTGGGCAAGCAGAAAATTATCTCACGGCTGGAAGTCTGTCGTTGGCTGAATCCATTGAAGCAAGCTCCCTCAGCAGAAAAGGGTGTGCGTGAATTACGTGAATAAGGTTCATTCGTGCGATCGAACCGACTTAAGCCGCCTGCATGAATCCTACTTTTTTAGCCTACCGGCTATTATGTGCTTCGGTGCAGCCATTCTGTTTATTAAGTTGATCCCCGCTCCTATGCAGATTCTATACCTGGGGATCGGCTTGTCCCTCACTTCATATGCCATCAATCGAAATATGCAGTTCAAGTTCGCTCAGCACTCCTACAAAAAATGGAATGCTAGACCGGACTGCATTGAGTTCGGTCCATGCTGTTTCTTCAACTTGTGGAGCATTCTGACGATAGTCATTCTGGTACTTACCATAGTCACCGCGGCCTGGCTGACGTATTTTGGTGGAACATCATACTCAAGCCGGACACAATTAAGAATCGCGATGATGGCCGGGATCTTACTGATCTTATCATTACTTAGCCTGCTTTCATTACCATTTGGGAAATGGACGAAGCCTGAAATCGTTATCGACTCGATCGGAGTTCACCTATGGCCCGCTGGGCGCTATCGAACCATGATCCCTTGGGCGGCACAGCCGAGAGTTTTGGGCTGCGTGAGACATAACGGCACGCCCGTTGCTCTCATAGAGACCAGAACCAACTCATTTTACTATTTTCCGATGTTCACGCTCCCCCTGGGGTACGTCCAGTTTCAAAGAGTTCTTGAGTTTTACTCAGGTTACGCTGATGCGCGTCGAAGTATCGGTACGCCGCAAGGCCTTGTACACGTACGAAGCCTCATGGATTTTCCGGTCTCTGAAATAGCCAAGGACCTGCATAGCCAGTGAACATCGACGTTCTATCGACTTGAACTGCCGCCCAACAGATCATCACCTCATCTCAAGAGGAAACCTGTTTGTATGACTGTGTTTCAGAAGCTCTCCCCCACGGGCGGAGGCGAGTCCGCAGCGCAGAATTATGGACGCGCAGACCAGTTGAGGGGCCTGGAAGCATTCATCATGCTGATAGCCGGGGTCGGCCTGGCACTCCTGTCCTTCACCTATCACTCATCCTCTGCTTTCATGGCGTGGATGCTGCTCATGGGCTGCTCCAGCATCGCTTACGGGCTCCACAGATACATCATCTACGCTCACATCCACCAGGCAGAACGCCGTTGGCACTGCGATGGAACTCGCGTCGCATTCGTCCCGCCTTGGCTGTGCGAGACCGGCGAGATTCTCGTGAACTCAATGATGACCCTGTCATCACTGCTTTCTCTGTGTTTTGCAGTACTCTCCGGCCTCAATGAACCAGGTGACACCAAGGCCTTCTGGCTCTCACTCCTGACGAGCGCCTTTTGTGCATTCACATGGGCGTCCACTCCCCTGTATCGTCCCGGATCTCCCGTCTTCGAGGCTTCTCCTCACGGCATTCATCTGCGGACAGCAGGGCTTCGCCGCACATTCGCCTCCTGGGACTCATCGCCTACGTTCCAAAGATACGGAACAATACGAGGGGTCCCTCGCGTGACCCTGGCAACGAGTAGCGAGACGATCTACGTATCAATAGGTGGCATACCTCTCGGCTGCGAACAGCTACACAAGCTCTTGGTGTTCTACCGCGATCATCCTGAACTTCGTGATGAACTCACTCAGCAGCGCGGCCTGGAACGGGTCCGGGAACTGATGTACGCCTCATTGAATGAGGTGGAAGCAGGTCTCGCCAGGGAACGCACACAGTCCGCGAATCAACCGGCCCCCTCACCACCCCCACTCCGGCAGCGTCCATCGAGACCTCCAGCATCACGGTCAGCCGCTGAACCACCCACCTCAGCCGGCAACGGGGGCGATACGACGTCAGCCGAATGACCACCAGCCCCCTCGGCCGAGCTCCAGCCACTCAGCCTCAGGCGTCGAGCAGGGCGCGCAGGTTGCGCACGTACCGCTCGAAGGCCACGCGCCCCTCAGGGGTCAGTGCCAGGTAGGTGGCAGGACTGCGCCCGGAATAGGTCTTGTTCTGCTGCACGTAGCCCGCCCCCTCCAGCTTGGACAGGTGCGTGGACAGGTTGCCCGCCGTCATGTCCAGCAGCTCGCGCAACCGCGGGAAGTGCAGCTCGTCGCCAACGGGCACGGCGGCCAGGGTCGCCATGATCCGCAGGCGGGCCTGGGCGTGAATGACAGGGTCAATATCGACGGCGGAGGCCGTTGCAGCAGCGAGGACTTCAGCTCCGGCACCGGCCGACTCCGCCAACTCGGCCAACTCAGCCGACCCTTCTGCCCGGCCGGCACTCTCCGACCTCTCGGGCCGCTGCACCCCCGCCCCTCCGGTCACCTCACGCACCTCGCTTCGATTCTGCGGCAGCAGCGACGACAGCGGCCACCAGCATGCCGCCCCCACCGGCCACGGACATGATCCACCAGGCCCAGGGCATCCCGACAATCGTGACCACGAGGGTCACCAGGAGGATCCATCCGCCCAGGACGCCCATGACCGCCTCATTCCACAGTGCGGCACTCATGAGGAAGATGACGCCGACGACGAGGCAGGGCACGGCGTTGGACACCACGCTCATCACCTCATTGGCCTCACTTGTGTTGAGGGTGCCCAGGAAGGCGTTGACCCGGCTGAGGATAATGGCCCCCAGCGGCATCCCGAGACTCCAGGCGAGACCGTAGTAGGTGCCCTCGCGACTGCTCCGACCGCGGATGCCGCGCGTCTTGGGGACGATGTAGGCGAAGGTGAACAGCAGGGCCGCCGCGAGGCAGCCGCAGAAGAACAGGTACGGCGCCGTCGGCAGGCTGTAGTCCGCCTCGCGGTAGAGGGCCAGAGCGGCGTAGCCGACCAGCCAGGCCAGCCCCCAGGCGGTCAGGAGTGGGGTCGCCTTGATCTCGTGCCGCTTGAGAAAGGCGCTCCGCTGGGCCTCGACGACGGCGAGCGCCTCATCGGGCCCCGCCGGAATCCGCTGATCCTCAGTGGCCGCACTCATGATGAACCTCCTCGTCAACAGTGGTTTGCGTTTCAAACCAGCTCCAGGATAGCGCCCATTGGTTTGTGTTGCAAACTACTTTGAACAAGCCAACGCCGCCGCGCGGCTCCTTCCGGCGTAGGAGGGTCCACCCAGGCTCTCCCCCTAGAATCGGCGTCATGACAGATGCGGCACCAGGGTCGCCCCCGCCGACAGGCGACCTCGACCACGCCTCGACGCTCACCTCGCCTCCTGGCGAGTCCCCCACCGCCGTCGACCAGCAGGCATCTGCGGCAGCCGTCCCGTCGGCCACCTCGTCCACCTCCGCGCCCTCCGCGGAGTCGACCTCCACCTCTCCTGTCGGCATCCCGGTCATCGGGGTCGCCCCCATGGCCGAGCCCACCCCGGCCTCCGGCCCTGCCGCCCCCCGCTCAACAACGCTCCTGGTGGACACCACCGCGCACCGCCTGCGCCGCACGGAGGACCTGCTCGACCTGACCCTGACGCTCCTGGGCATCTTCGCCGTCCTCGTCCTGGCGATCTACGCCCACGAGACCACCACCGGCGTCACCCAGGACGTCCAGAACGCCCTGGCGGTGGTACTGCGCCGCATCCTCGTCTTCCCCCTGCAGACCATTGAGGGCCTGGTCACCTTCATCGTGCCGCTGGCGGTTCTGCTGGACCGCGTCCTGCGCCGCTCCTGGCGGTCCTTGGGCCAGGCCGTCCTGTCGGGGATCGCCGGCCACCTGGTCGCCGTCGCCGCCATGACCGGCCTCGTGGCCTGGGGCCCCACCGCCCTGGTCATGGGGCTGACGGTCACCGCCTCGGGCACCGCCCAGCTGGGCATCTCCACGGTCTTCGCCTCCATGGCCGGCCTGCTCACGGGCGCCGGCGACCGCAACAGCTCCACCGTGATGCGCTCGGGCTGGGCGTCCCTGTGGGTGGTCCTGGGCATGGCGGTCCTGCGCGGCGCCCTGACCCTGCCGGGCGCGGTGCTGTCCCTGCTGCTGGGCCGCGTCGTCGGCCTGCTGGTCCGTTACGTCTTCGGGGTCGAGGACCGCCGCGCCCACGGGGTCACACTCGTGCGCGCCCTGCGCCGGGCCGGGATCGACGCCGTACGCGTGGTCCGTATGGACCGCGCCCCCGAGGCGCGCGCCTGGGTCGTCACCACCGACGCCCCCCTGGGCTACACCGAGCAGGTGCGTGAGCAGGTGCGTGAGCAGGTGAGCGAGAACCCGCTGGCCCCGGCCCCGCAGGAGCCGGCGGGCCTCGAGCCCACCACCGACGACGCCTCCGCCCCCACCGACGCGCAGGTCACCGACGCCCCCGCCGGCTCATCGAGCGGCGAGACCGCCTCCCCCCTCGACTCGACGCCGTTGGACACGGCCGGGACCGGGGCGCCGGCGGGCGCGAACACAATCAGGCCGGCCACCGACGTCGACCTGGCCGCGGTCCTGGCCGAGGCCTCCAGCGAGGCCCTGTCTCAGGAGCGAGCCTCGGTCCACCGCATGTACGCCGTATGGGACTCGGCCGGTGAGCGCCACAACGTCACCCTCCTCGACGCCGACCGGCAGGTGGCCGGATTCCTCTCCAACATCTGGGACCAGATCCGCGTTCGGGGCCTGTCCCCCACCCGCGACCTGTCCCTGCGCCCGGCCGCCGAGCACGCCGCCCTCATGACGATGGAGGCCCGCCGCGCCCGCGTGCGTACCCCCGGCCTGCTGGGGATGGCCGAGGCCGCCGAGTCCGTGCTGCTGGTGACCGACCACGTCGTGGGCGCCCGGTCCATCAGCGACCTGGGGGCCGAGATGGACGACGACGTCCTGGACCAGCTGTGGAGCCAGCTCCAGCGCGCTCACGCCGCGGGGCTGGCGCACGGCAGCATCGACGCCTCGAGCGTCGTCGTCGATGAGTCCGGGCGGCTGTGGCTCCTGGACTGGGCCTCGGGCGAGACGATCTCCACCGAGCTCTCCCGCCGCGTGGACCTGGCTCAGGCCCTGGCGCTGACGGCGCTGGCGGTCGGTGCCCAGCGGGCCATCGACGCCGCCTCCCGCTCACTGACCACCGCGCAGCTGGCCTCGATCGCCCCCATGCTCCAGCGGGTGGTGCTGCCGCGTCAGACCCGCGAGGTCATGGGGCGGGGCGGAGCGAACCGGCAGGTCCTCCAGGATCTGCGCGTCGCCCTCGTGGCGCTGACCCCCACGGCCGACGCCGAGCCGGCCCGCCTCAACCGCTTCTCCACGCGCGTTGTCCTCATGGCCGTGGTGGCCCTGGTGGCGGTGTGGACACTGTTGGCCCAGCTGGACTTCCAGCAGGTCTCCGCGGCCGTCTCGCAGGCCAACATCTGGTGGATGCTGGCGGCCCTGTTCTTCTCGGTGGCGACCTACGTGGGCGCGGGGCTCACGCTGGTGGCCTTCAGCCCCGAGCGGCTCTCCCTGTGGCGCTCCACCGAGGTGCACCTGGCCAGCGCCGTCGTCTCACTCGTGGCCCCGGCCGGTGTGGGCGGGGCGGCCATCAACCTGCGCTTCCTCAACCGCAAGGGAGTGCCCACCGCGGTCGGCGTGGCCACGGTGGCCCTGGTCCAGGTGGTCCAGTTCGTCGTCACCGTGGTGCTGCTCGTGGTGCTGGCGGCCATGACCGGCCAGTCGACCGGACTGACCCTGCCGTCCGGCTGGGTGCTGGTCGCCGCGGGCGCCGTCGTCGTGGTGGCGGCGGTGGTCCTGACCATCCCCAAGGCGCGCACCTGGGCCTGGGCCAAGATCGAGCCCACCTACCGCCAGGTGTGGCCGCGGCTCGTGTGGGTCATGTCCAACCCGATGCGCCTGGTGCTGGGGGTCGGCGGCGCGCTCATGCTGACCCTGTCCTACATCCTGTCCTTCAGTGCGAGCCTGTGGGCCTTCGGCTACACGGTGCCCTTCGCGGTCCTGGCCATCACCTACCTGGCCTCCAACACGGTGGGCTCGATCGTGCCCTCCCCCGGCGGTATCGGGCCGGTCGAGCTCGCCCTGACCGCCGGGCTCGTCGCCGCCGGCGTCCCCTACGGCGTGGCGCTGTCCACGGCGATCGTCTACCGCCTGGTGACCTTCTGGATCCCGATCCCGGTGGGCTGGCTCAGCCTCCAGCGCCTTCAGAAGGTCGGGGATCTGTAGGCCGACGGCGGTGACCG
>NZ_KV789084.1:0-14108 GCF_001807465.1 Actinomyces sp. HMSC08A09
AAACTCTCAGAAGTCATGAGACAACACAGAGGGTTAAGGGTACGACCTCGCGACCTACCCTACGATCCGGGCCGCCAGCACGAGGCCGTCACCCCGTGGCCACAGTGCTGTCCGTTCCCTGCTGCATCCACAGGGCTCCGACACTGCAATAGCCACCTCATCCGCCCGCCCATCACGCTTGCCGTATGGAGCCCTATCCCGAACCGCCTCAACTGCCTCCCGTTGTCGCGTCCGCCGGCCCGCCGGCCGCCATGCGCAACCCCGTCAGGCTCCTTCGTGGTGTCTATGGGGATATCGGCGCTCAGGACCTGCCCCGTTGGGAGGCCGGCACGCGTCTCAGTCTGGCTCGTTGCGCGGCCGCCTGCCTTCAGGTCACGTCCGCGCGCTGCCTGAGCCACGAGTCGGCCGCACTCGTTCACGGTCTGTGGTTGCGGGAACGTGAGCCGGACGTCAGCGTCGTCGTCCCCTCAAGTCCGCACCATCCCCACCAGGAGCTCCCCCTCCCGCCGGGAGCACAACGCCTCGCCTACCTGCGACGACGACACCTGACGCTGCCGCAGAAGGACATCACCACCGTCTCGGGCCTGCCTGTGAGCACCTTGGGACGGACCGCGGTTGACTGCGCCTTCGACCTTCCCGCCCACGACTCGGTGTGTGTGTGGTCGAGTCGGCGCTCCGCGCTATCGCCCGTCCATCGCGATACCAGTACTCCCAGTCGAGCCGCCGAGTCGAGGCTGCCCGGCATCAGCTCCAAGCCACCATTGCGGCGCAGGGCCCGCGTGCCGGGGCGCGGCGCGCACGTGCCGTCGTCACCATGGCCTCAGCCTTCACCGAATCACCGGGCGAGTCGCTGCTGCACTGGTTGGTGCGCGCCCTGGGCCTGCCAGCTCCGCGCATTCAGATGGCGATCACGGACGTCCACCACTCCCGCCTCTACTTCCCCGATGAGGCCTGGCCGGAGTACCGGGTACTGGCGGAGTTCGACGGGCGGATCAAGTACAAGACCCCCGAGGACCTGTGGCAGGAGAAGCAGCGCCAGGACGCCCTCACGCGCATGGGCTGGCGCATCGAGCGTTTCATCTGGGCGGACTTCACACACCTCGACGTGCTGCGCGCCCGGCTCCTGACTCTCTTCCCCGCCACCGTCGCCCGCAGCGCGCGCCCCGTGGCGGACCTGTGGAGATGATCGCCGGCTCCCGACCGCGCTGTCGTGCCTTATGCCTCGAAGTCGAGGGTTAAGGGTACGACCTCGCGACCTACCCTACGATCCGGACAGCCGGTACGACGCTGCACGCCCCAGCACGACCCAGGACAACGCCGTCGGGCCGGAGTCCCCACGGGGAGGACCCGGCCCGACGGCGGAAGAATGCCCGGCGCTCAGCGCGCGGGGACGACGTTGACCTCGAGGGGGGCCACGACGTCGGCGTGCAGGCGCACGGAGGCGCTGTGGCGGCCGGTCGACTTGATCGGCGGCACGACCTGGATCTTGCGGCGGTCGACGGCGGGGCCGCCGGCGGCCTTGACGGCGTCGGCCAGGGTCGCGGTGGTGATGGCGCCGAAGAGGCGGCCGTTGTCACCTGCGGTCGCGGAGACGGTCACAACGTTCTCCTGCAGCCAGGCGCGAGCGGTCTGGGCGTGCTCGAGGGACTCGATGGAGCGCTTGCGGCGCGCCTCGGCCATCTGGTCGATCTGGCGCTGGGCGCCCTTGGTCCACGGGGTGGCCAGCTTGCGGGGCAGGAGGTAGTTACGGGCGTAGCCGTCCTTGACCTCCACGACCTCGCCGGCGGAGCCGAGGTGGGAGACGTCGTGCGTGAGGATGAGCTTGGTGGTCATTGCGCGTGCCTCCGATCAGCGAGCCGAGCTCGAGTAGGGCAGCAGAGCCATCTCGCGGGCGTTCTTCACGGCCTTGGCGATCTTGCGCTGCTCCTGGACGGAGACGCCGGTGACGCGACGGGCGCGGATCTTGCCGCGGTCGGAGATGAACTTCCGCAGCGTGGCGGTGTCCTTGTAGTCGATGGTGCCGACCTTGATGGCCTTGACGGGGCTGACCTTCTTCTTCGGCTTGCGAAGTTGGGGCTTCGCCATGGTGGTACTCCTTGGTCTGAGCGCCTGGGCGCTCTACGAGATGAAAAGTGTTGTGTGAGGGAACAGGACGACGACGTCGCGGCTTTAGAACGGGGGCTCATCACCGAAGGAGGTGGAGCCGCCCGTGGCCCACGGGTCGTCCGCGGCGCCGCCGGCAGGGGCGTTGTACCCGGACTGGCTCTGGCCGCCGAAGCCGCCACCGCCGTTGTAGCCGCCCTGCTGGGGGCCGCCCTGGTTGTATCCGCCCTGACCGCCCTGGTTGCCGCCGAAGCCGCCGCCCTGGGGGCCGCCCTGACCTCCGCCGAAGCCACCCTGGCCGCCGCCGCGCGGCTGGCGGGTGACCTGGGCCTTGGCGTAGCGCAGGGAGGGGCCGATCTCATCGACCTGCATCTCCACCACCGTGCGGTTCTCGCCCTCACGGGTGGTGTAGGAGCGCTGGACCAGCCGGCCCTGGACGATGACGCGCGTGCCCTTGGTCAGCGACTCGGCCACGTTCTCCGCGGCGTCGCGCCAGATCGAGCAGCGCATGAACAGGGTCTCCCCGTCCTTCCACTCGCCGGCCTGGCGGTCAAAGGTACGCGGCGTGGAGGCGACCGTGAAGGAGGCCACCGCTGCCCCGGAGGGCGTGAAGCGCATCTCGGGGTCCGCGGTGAGGTTCCCGATGATGGTGATGATGGTGTCTCCGGCCATGGCGTTGTCTCCGTTCCCGGTAGAGGCTCAGGCCTCGGGACGCAGCAGCTTGGTGCGCAGAACGGTCTCGTTGAGGCCGAGCTGGCGGTCGAGCTCCTGGGCGATCTCGGGCGTGGTGGTCATGTCCACGACGGCGTAGAAGCCCTCGGACTTCTTCTTGATGTCGTAGGCCAGCCGGCGCTTGCCCCAGATGTCGACCTTGTCCACGGTGCCCCCGTTGCTGGGAACGACCTGCAGCAGCTTCTCGAGCGTCGCGTTGGCGGTGCGCTCGTCCGTCTCGGGGTCGAGGATGATCATGATCTCGTAGTGACGCATGCTTGGTACCCACCTCCTCTGGTCTGTGGCGGTCACGGTCCTTCCGTGACAGGAGGGTGATGCGTGCGGCGCACCATCCGGTGGACAGAGGTCCATCCGCCCGACGGCGCAGCCAGTTCGCCACATTACCGGACAACCGGGTGGCCCTGAAAGCCGAGACGGTGGGCCGATGACGTGCCATGCAACACGTCATCGGCCCACCATCAGGCCTCCGCGGGCGGACGGCTCAGTCACCGTGGGGTGGCGGGGCGCTAACCGACACCACCCTGACCTCCGCCTTGGTTGTTGCCGCCGCCGTTGTTTCCACCGTTGCCGCCATTGTTGCCGCCGCCTTGGTCGCCGGGGTTGCCGCGGTTGCCGCCGCCGCCCTGGTCGCCGCCATTGTTGCCACCGCCTTGACCGTCACCTTGACCGCCCTGATCTTCACCAGGCTTCTTCTGGGAGTCCGATTGCTCGGTCTGCTTCCCGTCAGGCTGCGGGGTGCCCTGCGGCGTCGGCTCAGTGGTCGGCTGCGGGGTGGGGGTCGCAGTCGCCTCGGGCGGAGCGGTGGAGGTCGTAGTCGCCTCCTCCTCCGGCTCACCGGTGGGCTTGGCGGTCTGCGGAACCGTTCCACCACGGGTGGCCAGCAGCTCGGCCGCCGGCGGGAAGTCCTCAACCTCCAGCCCCTCGTGCGCGACATTCATGTAGTCGATGAAGATGTCCGCCGGGTAGGTCGAGCCGGTGATCTCGTCGTACTCCCCCCAGGGCTCGATCGACTCCTCCGAGCCATCCGTTCCCGTCTGGTAGAGGGTCACCGCGGTGACCACTTGCGGAGTGAAGCCCACGAACTGGGCGGACTTGTTGTCCGACGACGATCCGGTCTTCGCGGCGACCGGGCGATCCATCTTGGCGGCCACCTTGTCCGCACTGCCGTTCGGTCCGGAGACGACCTGCTGGAGGGCGTAGGTCGTGTCCGCCATGACGTCCTCATCGAACTCGCGATGCCCCTTGGTGTCCGCCGTGTAGCGGTCCGTGCCATCGGGGTTCTTGAGGGAGGCCACGATGTGGGTGTCGTGCCGAATGCCCTGCGAGGCGAAGGTGGAGTAGGCCGTTGCGATGTCGATCGTGTGCGGGGAGGCCGAGCCGAGCACATTCTGGACAAGAGTCCGCTGCTCCGGGGTCTTCAGACCCTCGGTGTTCTCCGGGTAGCCGGCGCGGTTCGCCACCTTGGCCGTGATCCCCTCCTCCAGGTCCTCGGCATTCATGAGCTCCTGATTGAGCTGGAGGTAAGGGGTGTTGAGCGACTGCTCCGTGGCCTGGGTGAGGCTGGCCCACTTCAGGGAGACGTTCTTGAAGTTCTGGAACTGATGGCCCTCGATGGTCATCGGCGAGGTGGCCGGATAACCACTGTTCAAGGACCACCCGTTCTCCAGGGCGGCCACCAGCGCGAAGGGCTTGAAGGTGGAGCCGGCCTGGGCGATGGCATCGGTCGAGGTGTTGACCTGACTGGTCAGATAGTCATCACCCCCGTAGAGCGCCAGCAGACCGCCCGTCTTGGGGTCGATGGACACCAGTGCCTTGCGCAGGTTCGGCGAGGCGCCGGGAGGCAGGGATCTGACCGCGTTGACAGCGGCCTCCTGGTCCTTCTGGTTGATCGTCGTGACGATCTTGAAACCGCCGGTGTCGATCTGCTCCGGCGAGATCTTGGCCTTGTTCTCAAGCTCAGAGCGCACCATCTGCAGCAGGTAGCCGTTGGTGCCGGCGTAGACCTGCTTGGTCTGGGACTCCTCGATGTGCGGCATACCCGTCTGCTTGGCCTCGTTGTACTGGGCCTGGGTGATGTAGCCGTCGTCGAGCATGAACTGCAGAACTCGTCCCCACCGCTCCTTGGCCTTGTCCGGGTTCTCGGCCGGGTCCCAGGCGCTGGGCGACGGCAGGATCCCCGCCAGGAGCGCGGCTTCCGAGGGGCTCATGTCCTTGGCGGGATGGTGGAAGAAGGCCTGCGAGGCGGCCTCGATTCCATAGGCGCCACGGCCGTAGTAGACCGTGTTGAGGTAGTCGCCCAGGATCTCCTTCTTGGGCTTTTCCCGGTCGATCTTGATGGCCATGATGGCCTGCTTGAACTTGCCGGAGTAGGAGCTGGTGGTGTCGACGTAGTAGTTCTTCACGTACTGCTGCGTCAGGGTCGAGGCGCCCTGGGTGTCGCCTCCGCGCAGGTTGTTGATGAGGGCGCGCGCGATGCCCTTGGGGTCGACGCCCTTGTTGGAGTAGAAGGAGCGGTCCTCGGAGGCCACCACCGCGTTGCCCACATAGTCCGGCAGGGTGGAGGCGTCCACCGACTGCCGGTTGATCTCCGCGAACTTCCCCATCTCCGTGGTTCCGTCGGCGTAGTAGACCGTGCTGCTCTGAGCCAGCGCGAACTCGCTGGGCTTGGGCACCTTGATGGTGTTGTAGGCCCACATGAAGGCGCCGACAGTGCTGAGCACCCCCAGCAGGAAGACGCCCAGGACGAACCGCCAGCTGGGAATCCAGCGGTGAATCTTGCCCTTGCCGGCGCGGGGGTAGTTGAAGAAACGGCGCTTACGCCCCGAGGCGGCGTCCTTGGAGCGCTCGGCCTTCGACTGCTTGCGCCCCTTTCCGGGCTTCTTACCGCCCCCCGAGACCCTGCCCAGGGTGTGCCGACCGGCGCTGGCCACCTGGGTCAGCTTGTTGCCGACGGGGCGGCTGGGTCCGCTCCCACTCGTGCCTTCTGCCACGCGCTCCTCGTTTCGGTTGATGTCATGGAGGTGACTGGGTGCCGCGACGGCGCGGGGGATAACGCTCCGGTTGCGACATAGGGTCTCATCATGACCGATGTTGGCTGCTGGCGCCGACTCGGAGGCCGGTCACCGTCCAGCAGGACCGCCGACGGCGATCGGGAGTGATCGCTGCGGACAAGCCGCATCGGGCGCCGACATGCGTCCAGTATGAAGGAACACCGGGCCGTGATGGTAGCGATGCGGACCTGGGAACCAGCCATGACGTGACCGACTCACGTTATCCCGTTGTCACCTAAATCGCCCCGAACAGCGCTCTCGTGCGCTTTGAGGGTCGACGACGGCGCACCGGGGAGCCAGAATGTGAGTTCGCGCCCAGCCGGCAATGAAGCACACCGAAAACGGCCGGTATCAACCAGGACAATGGTCCCCGGCTGCTGGTGAGACACTGACCTCAATCCTCCCGCTAGGTCAGTTTTGTTTGCGCATCGGCTCCTCGCCTGCTCGAGGAGCGCCGCCCCCACCCGTCCTCACCCGTTCCGCCCAACCGGGGAGATCCTCCATGGACGCCAGCACAGCCCTTCAGACCCTCAGCATCATCCTTCAAGTCGCCATCATCCTCACCTGCCTCATCGTCGGGGCGAAGAAGGGCGGGATCGCCCTCGGTCTCATCGCCGGGATCGGCCTGCTGGTCCTCGTCTTCGGCTTCCGCCTGGAGCCGGGAGAGGCCCCGGTCGACGTCATTCTCACCATCCTGGCCGTCATCGGGTGCGCCGCCACCCTCCAGCAGTCCGGCGGCCTGGACGTGATGATGCAGGTGGCCGAACGGGTCCTGCGTCGGCATCCCGAGCAGATCACCATCCTGGGTCCCTGCGTCACCTGGTTCCTCACCGTCCTGTGCGGGACCGGCCACGTCGTCTACACGATGCTGCCCATCATCGCGGACATCGCCATCAAGAAGAACATCCGCCCCGAACGCCCCATGGCCGCCTCGTCGGTCGCCGCCCAGATGGGCATCACCGCCTCACCGGTCTCGGTGGCCACGGTCTCCATCGTCTCCATCATCGCCAAGAACACCGATCGGCACTGGTCAGTCCTCCAGATCCTGGCGATCTCCATCCCAGCGTCACTGTGCGGGGTCCTTCTGGCCGCCCTGTGGTCGATGCGCCGGGGCAAGGACCTGGACGAGGACGAGGAGTACCAGAAGCGCCTGGAGAACCCGGAGTTCCGCGCCACCGTCCACTCCAGCTCCGAGACCCTCATCGGCAAGGTGTTCCCACCCCAGGCCTACCGCGCCACCTGGATCTTCCTGGGCGCCATCGCCGTCGTCGTCGTCCTGGGCGCCCTGGAGGTACTGCGTCCCCAGTTCCCCACGGGCGACGACGGCGCCATGGAGCGCCTGAGCATGAACCTGGTCATCCAGATGGTCATGCTCGCCGCCGGGGCACTCATCCTGCTGACCTGCAAGGTGCAGGCCGGCAAGATCGCCTCCACCGCCGTGTTCAAGGCGGGGGCCACCGCCATGTTCTCCATCTTCGGGGTCGCCTGGATGACCGAGACGGTCGTCCACGCCCACCTGGAGAGCCTGGAGCACAGCCTCTCGGGCGTCCTGTCCCACCACGTGTGGATGTACGCCATCGTCCTGTTCATCATTGGCAAGCTGGTGAACTCCCAGGCCGCCGGCCTGCTCATCGTGGCCCCCATGGCCCTGTCACTCGGGGTGAGCCCGGTCGTCGTCGGGTTCATCGGCGCCTCCTACGGGTACTTCATCCTGCCCACCTACCCCTCGGACCTGGCGGCGATCGGCTTCGACCCCACCGGCACCACTCACATCGGCAAGTACGTCATCAACCACTCCTTCCTGGTGCCCGGGCTCATCGGAGTGCTCACCTCCTGCGTCGTGGGCACGGCACTGTCCCAGATGCTCCTGACCTGAGCACCCTGTCCTGAGCGCTCGACGTCGCGCCGGTCGGTCGCCGCGAACGGTGACCGACGGGCGGGTGTGACGTCGAACACACTGGAGAAGCGGTCCTTCTGGGCAGAACGTAACAGGAGCGTGTCGTTTGGTCCGTCTAGGCTCGTGCCATGACAACTACAGACGCGGCCACCACTTCCGCCATCGCCCTGCGTTTGGAGCTGCTGGGACTTCCCGTTCCGGCACCGGTCAAGCAGAGTGAGGCGGACCGTCTCATGTCCCCGATTCTGGCTCGCCAGCGCGAGCTCTCCCGCCGGCTGGCTCACCGCCCCTGTGCCGCCGACCAGCGCATTCAGACCTTCCTCGACTCCTACCTGGAGGGCGCGGCCGTCACCCCGAGGCTGCCCCGCTCCACCTTCGTCCTGGACCAGCCGGGCCTGGCGCGGGCCCTGTCCCTGCCTGAGGACGCCACCAGCTTCACCTCCGACTACGTCGAGAGCTACCGAGTGCTCGGCGGCGTCCTGCACAACCCCCGCAACGACCGCCGCACCACTGCCGGCGTCTTCCACGTCGCCGAGGGCGGCCTGCCGATTCCCGATGACAAGATCGCCGTCGCGCGCGATGTCTTCGCCCGTCTGCTGGCCCACGCCGTCGATGCCCCCGAGGACCTGCTGACCCTGCCGTGGGCCTCCCGGCAGGAGGACCCGGCCCGCTGCTTCGTGTCCCTGCTGCTGCGCCCCGTCGTCGTGCCCGAGGTCCCCGGCTTCTCCGCCGAGCGCTCCATGGAGATCCGTTTCATCGCCCCCGGTGGCCTGGTCTCCAACCTGGACTTCGTCGAGGGCATCTTCGGCAACGGCGGCGACCCCTACCTGCCGGAGAACGACTCCTCCCTGGCCCCGGAGTCCTGGACCGGCCACACCGGCTGCGTCATCCTCGCCCCGCACCTGACCACCCTGACCAAGAAGGAGCTGGGCCTGCCCTCCTGGGAGGAGGCCACCGAGCGTCAGCGCCGCGACGGCCAGTGCTGGAAGGACGAGGCCGAGCTCTACAACGGCGGCAAGGCCTTCAAGTGCGTGGCCCGCGACGAGCGCGGCGTCATCGTCACCGTCATCGCGGACAACTACTTCGGCTACTGCAAGAAGGAGGTCAAGACCCAGATCGGGTACTCGGCCAACCTCTTCGGCTGCGTGGAGGAGGAGCACGCCGGCGGCGCCGTCGCCTACCCGCGCTACAACCTGGGCCAGGAGTACACCGACATCCACACCCCCGAGGGCCTGACCCTCGAGCACGTCATCGAGCGCAACCCCGGCCGCTTCGAGGCGCGCCAGGACGGGTCCGCCGTCGTCGTGGACGACCCGACCGTGGTGCTGGTGCCCGCCGGCGCCCACTACTCGATGCGCAGCCAGACGATCACCTGGACCGGCCCCGACGGCCAGGAAGCCTCAATCCCGCTGCTCGTGGGCAACACCTACGTAGCCCCCAACGGCTACCGGGTCCACGCCAAGCACCGCGAGGGCGACGCCACCCAGTGGCACCTGGTGGGCACCGCCCCCTGGTCCACGCAGGCCCACAAGCCGGCCACCGTCTCCGGCGGCGGCAAGTCGGAGATCTCCAAGTCCCTCCTGGACGCCTTCGTCTTCGGTGAGGCCTACGTCGGCGACGTCGACGAGGACTTCGACGCCGTCCAGGCGATCCTCGACGGCAACTACGCCGACCGCTTCGTGGACCCGGCCAACAAGAGCAACAACCACCGCTCGATCCTCTCCGAGCGCCGCTCGCTGGGAAGCGTCATCAAGCTGCTGACGCCGTCGTCGATGTACACCGAGGAGTACAACGCCTTCCTGGAGTCGATCCCAGCCCACATCAAGGAACTCGTCTTCACCGTCAAGCGCTTCTACCAGCCCAGCTGGGGCCAGGACTGGCGCAGCCACTTCTCCGTGGGCATCATCAACGGCCGCAAGGGCAACTCCCTGCGCCTGGACGGTGAGGTCATCAAGGTCAACATGCTGCGCGTGGGCTTCGAGGACGACGGCGCCTGGCGCCTGCTGTCCCTGCGCCCGGACTTCTCGCCTGCGGCCAAGGTCCAGACCGAGGACGACATCACCGCCTCCATCGTGGCCCCCGGCGGCCTGGTCTCCACCCCGGACTCGCAGCTGTCGCGCAAGTTCGTCACCAACTGCGAGTCCCTGCTCTTCCAGCGGCCCGACGACGCGATCGTGCGCGGCTATGACAAGCAGACCGAGTCGGACATGTCGGATCCGCAGGCGGACCTGTTCATCTCCAACTTCCAGCCGCTGACGCCCGCCGACGCCCGGGCGATGGCCGCCGACGCCCCCGGTCTGTCCCGCTTCACCCAGCCCATGCAGGATCTGGTGGCCCGCGCCGCCGCCCTGCCCGAGGCCGAGGACCCCGCCGAGCAGACCTACTGGGTCTCCACGGCCGACCCGCGCCTGGTCAACGGCGCCCCCACCAAGAACCCCCGCTACCTCCAGGTGCGTCCCGACATCGCCAACCCGAAGGACGTGGCGCTGGCGGATCTGACCAACCACCTCTTCCGGGACGTTCCCCTGGACGAGGCGCTGCGCCACAGCGTCGACGTCGTCGCCGCCGGGCGCCGCAACAACCCGCCCGAGGACGGGGTTCCGCCCCTGTGCGCCTACAACCCGCTGCACTACATGGAGCTGCCCGAGCTGTTCATGGAGTTCATCTCCTCCATGACCGGCAAGTCCCCCTCGACGACGGGCGCCGGTAGTGAGGGAGCCCTCACCAAGGCCCCGTTCAACGCGCTGCCGGCCATCTACGACCTCAACGCGGCCCTGCTGTCCTACGCCCTCAGCGGCTATGACGGTTGGCTGTCCTCGGCCGGCTACATCGGCCCGAAGGTACAGGTGGCCCACGACATCTCGCTGCTCATCCCGGAGATCTTCTCGCGTATGAGTGCTGAGGAGCGCGACGCCCGCCACCTCGTCGAGGGCGGCTACCTCGAGCGCATCGAGGACTTCGAGTACGAGGGTCGCACCGTCCAGGCCTCGCGCCTGGGCTACCGCATGAACCAGGCCTTCACCTCGACCTTCTTCGGCCGGATCTTCCTGCACCCCGACGTCGTCTTCACCGAGGAGATGCTGCGTCCCGAGCTGCAGGATGAGGCGGTCTTCGCCGACTCGGTGGACATCATCGTCACCACCCACAAGGTGGTGGCCGAGCACTACCGGGCTGACGGCTCCATCGAGTGGGCCGTGCCGCCGCTGCGGGCCCTGCTGGAGATCATGATCGACGGCACCTCCCGCGAGGGCTGGGACCTGACGAGCCCGGAGTTCCGCGCCCTGTTCGAGCGGGAGAACATCCTGAGCTCGTCGTGGTACGCGGAGCGCCTGGACGCCAAGGTCGCCCGCGACACCCGCCTGGCCCACCAGGCCATCGAGGACCTCACCCGCTTCTACACCGCGGATAACAACGAGGAAGTCGTCGAGCGCCTGGGCATCGAGGGCCGCCTGGCCGAGGCCCGTGCCTGGCTGGACAAGGTCAGCTCTCCGGCCTACCGCGAGCACCTCGTGGGCACGCTCGGCCTCCAGCCCTCGCTGGCCTGAGCGGACGTCGCGCCGGGCCTGCACCGCACTCCCGCGGGCCCGGTCGCGCACCGGCCCTGTCGCTGACGACGAAGCGCGTGTGGGGAACAGGATTCCTGTTCCCCACACGCGCTCCGTTCCTCACACTGCCTCTTCGTTCCGATGGAAGAGGCTTGGCGGGGCGCCGGTGTCCATGGTGCTGACATCAACCCCGCACCGGCACCGCGCGCCAAGAAGAAATCGCGGTATTGCAACGATCCTCGAGGAGGCCTCCGCCGTCGGACTCGTTAATGTCAGCACTGTGGACACTGGGCCGCCGGTCAGCCGACGTCGGCGTTGCCGGACAGGTGCCAGGTGGCGTTGGCCCAGGGGAAGACGTACTGCATGAGCACGTAGACGACTCCGGCGATGAGAATGAGCGACTCAATGGCCTTGAGCCACGCGGGACCCGGCAGGTGCCGCCAGATGAAGCCGTACATCAGTTGACCCCCGGATCGTTGAGCACGGACTCCGGACGACCCTCAGAGCGATCCATCCAGTACGCGAACTTCGCGTGGACGATCCAGCGCTTGTCGTTGCCGTACGCGCCAGCGGTCGACCCGTGGCAGGTGGTCAGCGTGATGTACCGGTCGGTGGGCTGCGCATCAGGCTGGTTGGGAACCGGGGCGATGACCTCGACCTGCTCGGGATCGACAAGCTCGTGGCCGGTCACCTTGAACACGTACCAGGTCTTGGCGGTGGAGACGACGATCTCGTCGCCCTCCTGAAGTACGTCGATCTTGAGGAACGAGTTGCCGTAGGTGCGGCGGTGCCCGGCGATCGCGAAGTTCCCGAGCTCTCCGAGCTGCTGGGTGTTGGTGTAGTGGCCAGCCGCGGCCTGGTCCAGGACGTCGGATCCGGTGCCCTCAATGATCGGCATGTTGTTGTTGGTGACGCCGTACCACTTGGGGACGACGAGCATCCCGATGGTCTCGCCGTAGCCGACCTGCTCCATGACGGGAGGAGCATCGTAGTGCTTCTCCCCTGCCCGCTTGGGGGACTCGACCTGCTTCTCGTGGAACTGCGTGGCCACCGCCTTCGCACTGGCGTTGGCGTCGATGCCGGTCCACCACAGCTGCCAGCACAGGAAGAGGGCGACGACCAGACCGGCGGTGATGAGCAGCTCACCGATTCCGGTCAAGGTGCCGTTGAAGATTCGGACAGCACGACTCTGGCCGGGTGCTCGGTGTCGCACAAGACCTCCTCCAGTCATTGCCCCTCCTCAGAACTAGGGCATCATCAGGCTAGCGGCCAGTCTAAGGGGGTACACCCCCCATATGACCAGCCAGGAGTGGTGGACTCATCACAGGATGCGCCGCGAGGAAGCTTCGCAGCATGTCCTAGGCTAGGCCCGGATGTATTGCGGTGGTCTCATGCCACCATCCCCAGACAGTGAGGAGACCCAGGGTGGCCTTGGAGAAGAAGTCCACAGCGGACGACGCCGACAAGAGCTCGGAGAAGGTCTCGAAGAAGAGCTCAGAGAAGAACAGCGCGAAGAGCGCTGAGAAGGGCACGGGCTCGAAGAAGGGCTCTGCCCCCTCTGAGAAGACGGAGACGAAGGACAAGACGACCAAGGGCTCGAAGAAGAGCTCGTCGTCGAAGAAGAAGCACCCTGAGCGCTCCGGCAACCCGGCCAAGGCGGCCAAGGCTCTCGAGGAGGAGTCGCGCGCCGCGGCGAACCGGGTCTCGCGCACGCCCAAGAAGATCAAGGACACCGCCTCTCCGCGCTGGTACGCCCCCACCATGGTGACGCTCCTGGTCATCGGGCTGCTGTGGGTTGTCGCCACCTACCTCTTCCAGGGCAGGTACCCGCTGCCCTACTTCGCCGAGCACCACGCCGGAGACTGGCTGTACAACGGCAACCTCTACATCGGCTTCCTCATCATGATGTCGGGCTTCCTCGGTCTGCTTCGCTGGAAGTAGCAGGTTTCAGACACTCACACGATCAGGCATCCGCACAGGCCCCCGAGCATCGGCTCGGGGGCCTTGCCGTCAGCGGTGCGGTCCTACTTTCCAGGCGCCCGGCACAGCGGATTGACACAGCGGATTGACACAGCGGGTTGAGCGAGCCGACAGGACTGCTTGTTGATCGCATCACCGAGGGCCGCCCCACGAAGAGGCCCGGGCTGGATCCCCGGAGCCCGGCACACATGGCCTCGGCCCGCTCCTTCTTCCTCCCCAGGCCATCTGTGGATCCGTGGACAACTGACTCCCCACAACCCACGTCGACTTTCCCCATATGTGGACAGGCCTGTGGATAACTACACGCTTGTGTTTCCACACCTGTGTCCACAGATGTGGATGAACCACAGAGCTGTTCTTTCAGGCTTGTCATTCATGGCCGCACGGGCTGCGCGGGGCTTCTCAGGGCCGGTGCGTCTCATGTGCCGTCTCCTCACTTCTGAGACATTTGAGTGTCATGACTTCTGAGACACCCGCTCGGGCAGGAACCTTGGGCAGGCCGGTGGTCCAGGAGGCGAGGGGGTCGAAGGGATGGGGCGTGACGGGAGTGGTGTCCACAGCGCTGACATTAACCCCTCATCGAGACTGCTCGCCGAGGAAAAACCGCAGTATTCCAACGATTTCCGCTGGGTTCTTAGGCGGCAGGCTCGGTAATGTCAGTGCTGTGGACACCAGTCCTCGCAGGAGTGAGTCCGGGGTTCTTACGGCACAGCCCGACGCCTCCGTCACAGGTCCACCCCCACCGCTCCCTGCCCGCTGTCTACACAGGGGCCCGGTGGTCATGGTTCGACGCCGGCTCCG